>CALPOI020000131.1 GCA_943325145.2 Candidatus Planktophila lacus
AAGTAATGTTATATTATTTATTTAATTTTTTAGATACTTTGAATTTTCCTGGAGCAGGATTATTTGGTTTTATTTCTTTTCGTGCTGCATTGGCATTAATTACTTCGTTAATTATTTCAATTGTTTTCGGTAAGAAATTAATCAATTTATTAAGAAAGCAACAAATTGGTGAAACTGTTAGAGATCTTGGTTTAGCGGGACAAGTAGAGAAATCAGGGACTCCAACTATGGGAGGAATCATCATATTAAGTGCGATTATAATTCCAACTTTATTATTTGCTAAACTTCACAATGTGTATGTAATTACAATGTTGATTGCTACAGTTTGGTTAGGATTGATAGGTTTTTTAGATGATTACATTAAAGTTTTCAGAAAAAATAAAGAAGGCCTAGCAGGAAAATTCAAAGTAGTTGGTCAGATTGGAGTTGGAGTTATCGTTGGTTGTATTTTATACTTTAATGACGATGTTAAAGTCCATAAAATGGTTCCAAAAACGCATGTATTGACAGGAGATGAGCGCATTGTGTCTCATCATCACACAGATTTAGCAAAAGATGCGAACTCAATGTGGATTGAAACTCGTGATATGACTACAACAATCCCTTTCATAAAAGGAAATGAATTCAATTACAATTGGATGGTCCATGATTCTCACAAATCTTGGGGATGGTTGATTTTCATTCCGATTGTTGTTTTTATTGTCATTGCTGTTTCAAATGGTGCGAATATTACGGATGGATTGGACGGTTTAGCAACTGGAACCTCTGCCATCATAGGTTTAGCGTTAGCAGTTTTTGCATACGTAAGTTCAAATGTACGTTTTGCGGATTATTTGGATGTAATGTATATTCCTAAAGCAGAGGAAATGGTTGTTTTCATTGCTGCATTTGTGGGCGCTTGTATTGGTTTTCTTTGGTATAATTCTTACCCTGCACAAGTATTTATGGGAGACACAGGAAGTTTAGCTTTAGGTGGAATTATTGCTGTATTCGCTATTTCGGTAAGAAAAGAATTGTTAATTCCAGTTTTGTGTGGTGTGTTTTTAATTGAAAATTTATCAGTAATGCTTCAGGTAGGTTTTTTCAAGTACACCAAAAAGCGATTTGGAGAGGGAAGACGTATTTTTTTAATGGCTCCATTGCATCACCATTATCAAAAAACAGGCTTACACGAAGCGAAAATTGTTTCTCGTTTTTGGATTTTAGCAGTTTTACTTGCTGTTATTACGATTGTCACATTAAAAGTTAGATAAGATGGAGGGCAACGGAAAATTTTGTGTCATCTTAGGTGCCGGCGAAAGTGGAGTTGGTGCTGCCATTCTTGCTTTAAAGAAAGGGTGGAAAGTAATGGTTTCAGACTTTGGAACAATTGCGGACACTTACAAGCAAGAATTAATTGACCGTGGTATTGATTGGGAAGAGAATACCCATACACTTTCTGTATTGATGAATGCTGATTTGGTCATTAAGTCGCCAGGCATACCTGAAAAAGCAGCTATTATTCAATCATTTCTCCAAAAAGGAACACCTGTTATTTCTGAAATAGAATTTGCAGGATATTATTCAACTGCTAAAACTGTTTGTATAACTGGGAGCAATGGAAAAACTACCACCACACTATTAACCTATCATATATTTAAAAAAGCAGGTCTGAACGTTGGACTTGCTGGGAATATCGGTCAAAGTTTTGCAAAACAGGTTGCAGAGGAAAATTTTGATTGGTATATCTTAGAATTAAGTTCATTTCAATTGGATGGAATGTTTCAATTCAAGGCAGACATTGCAATGTTATTGAATATTTCACCAGATCATTTAGATCGCTATAATTATGAGATGAAAAATTATGTCGCTTCAAAATTCAGAATCTCTAACAATCAAACAGCGACTGAATACTTGATTTACAATGCTGATGATGCAAACATTGTCAGTGAATTAAAAAAATTACCAATCACTGCAAAATGTGTTCCATTCTCAATGAAAGAGGAAGTAGCATTTGGCGGTTTTGCTTCAGAATTAGATTTAACCATAAACATAAAAGATCCAATCACTATGTCAATTCATGATTTAGCTTTAAAGGGTAAGCACAATACCCAAAACTCTCTTGCATCTGGGATAGCTGCAAGATTAGTAGACATTCGTAAAGATGTTGTGCGTGAAAGTTTTGCAGATTTCGTAAATGTAGAACACCGATTAGAATTTGTAGCCAAAGTTCATGGCATTTCGTTTATCAACGATTCAAAAGCAACTAATGTGAATTCTACATGGTTTGCTTTAGAGAGTATGGAAAATCCTACTGTATGGATTGTAGGTGGGGTAGACAAAGGAAATGATTATACGGAATTACTTGATTTGGTAAAAGACAAGGTAAAAGCAATTATTTGTCTTGGAGTAGATAATCATAAAATCATTGAAGCATTTACAGGGGTTGTAGAAACAATAGTTGAAGCAAGGTCTGCATTAGAAGCTGTAAGTTATGGATATCGTTTAGCAAAAAAAGATGAAACTGTTTTGCTTTCACCTGCATGCGCAAGTTTTGATCTTTATGAGAATTACGAAGACAGAGGAAATCAATTTACAGCTGCAGTTCGTTCACTTTAAATTGGTGTCAATTTGAATAATATATTTAAATATTTAAAAGGAGATAAGGTTATTTGGGTGATTTCATTAATTCTAATGGGATTCTCAATAGTTTCTGTCTATAGTTTTGTTCCTATTCTAGTTAAAATAGATGGTGGCAGTCCATTGAATTACATGTTAAAACATTTTTTATATGTGATTTTAGGTTGTTTGATGATGTTTTTTGTACATCGAAAGGATCCTGGGATTTACTCCAAATGGGCGAGGGCATTCTTGAGTATTTCAATTTTATTGATGTTATACACAATTTTATTTGGAGCAAAAGTAAACGATGCTGGAAGGTGGATTCGTATCCCATTTGTTGGATTAACCTTTCAATCATCCGACTTTGCTAAGATTGGATTAATCATTTATCTTTCTAAATTATTAGTAAAGAAAAAAGATCTCTTCGAATCGTGGAAACATGGATTTTGGTTAATCATTGGGCCTATTGCGTTCATTTGTGGACTTATCTTGAAGGATAATTTTTCTACAGCCGCTATTTTAGGTTTTATAGCCTTTTTAATGTTAATAATTGCACGTTACCCAATAAAACGTATTCTAGTTGCAGTCATTGGTGCAATTACATTGCTTTCTTTGATTGTGCTTCTGCATATTGCGGCGCCAAAGTTAAATATCTTACCAAGGTATGAAACATGGAAAAATAGGATTATCAATAAAATGGATTCTGAAAGTACAGACATGTTGGCAAATGCGCAAGCTACAAATGCCAAGTATGCTATTTTTAATGGAAAATTGATAGGACAAGGAGTAGGAGATGGCGCTTTAAAGGAGTTTTTACCTGAAGCCTATGCAGATTTTTATTATGCTAGTTTTGTAGAAGAGTTTGGATCTCTCTCTGCAATAATTTTGGTTTTGTTATATGCTATTTTATTTTATCGTATATTGAGGATAGCAATATCATCTGACCGAATGTTTGAAACATATGTCTGTATGGGAATTGGGATTTTATTAACTTTCCAAGCAATGATTAATATGATGGTGTGTACGGGTATTATGCCTGTAACTGGTCAAAATATGCCTTTGTTGGCAATGGGTGGTTCTGCGATGATTATGACTTGTTTTAGTTTAGGAATTGTACAAAGCATTGCTTATAGAATTTCAAAAGAATCGCTTGAAGACCAAGATGAAAATGTAGAAAATTCATTTGCTTAAATATTTTAAGATGGACATTTCTAGAATAATAATATCAGGAGGAGGCACAGGAGGACACATTTTTCCTGCAATTGCTATTGCAAATGAGGTGAAATCTAGGTATCCTCATGCTGAAATTTTGTTTATAGGAGCAGAAGGAAAAATGGAAATGGAAAAAGTCCCAGCTGCAGGATATTCGATAGTAGGTTTACCTATTAGAGGGTTTCAACGTAAATTGACTTTTTCTAATTTTTTATTGCCTTTTAAATTAGTTTATAGTTTAATAAAAGCTTTTTTTATTATTAAAAAATTTAATCCACAAGTTGTAGTAGGTGTAGGTGGATATGCAAGTGGACCAACGTTAAAAATCGCAAGTTTTTTAAAGATACCTTCATTGATTCAAGAGCAGAATTCTTTCCCAGGTAAAACGAATCAATTATTGGCGAAATCTGTATCGAAAGTTTGTGTAGCGTACGAAGGTTTAGAAACCTTTTTCCCTGAATATAAAATCGAATTCACTGGTAATCCTGTACGTTCTGAAATGGTGATGACTGAAGGAAAAAAAGAGGAAGCAATTTCTTTTTTCAATCTAGATCCATTAAAGCCAACAATTTTGGTCATTGGTGGAAGTTTAGGAGCAAGAACCTTGAATCAAAGTGTTTTAAATTCGATAGATCTTATTTCAAGTGAGGGAGTTCAAGTTTTGTGGCAGTGTGGAAAGTTTTATTATTCTGAATTAAATGAGCAGTCCGAACGTTTGATTTCAAATCAAATTTATTTACATGAATTTATTCAACGAATGGACTTGGCTTATGCAGTTGCAGATGTAATTATTTCAAGAGCTGGTGCTATTTCAGTCTCTGAATTATGCATTGTTGCCAAGCCCTGTGTGTTAGTTCCATCTCCCAATGTAGCAGAAGATCATCAAACTAAAAATGCAAAAGCGCTTTCAACCAATGGAGCTGCTATCTTAGTTAAAGATACTGACGCAAAAGAATTATTATTTGAGACAACAATTTCTTTATTAAAAGATCAAGAAAAATGTCAATCAATAAGTGATTCATTGAGAGTTTTAGCAAAGCCAAATGCTACAAAAGCTATTGTTGATACGATTGAAAATATTTCTTAGTAATGAATAAACTAGATATAACTACTATTAAATGTATTTATTTCCTTGGTATAGGTGGAATAGGAATGTCAGCGCTTGCAAGGTATTTCAATGCTCAAGGAATAAACGTTAGAGGTTATGATAAAACACCTTCTCCGTTAACTCAAACTTTAGTGGACGAAGGAATTACAATAAATTTTAATGATCAAGGTGAAGCTATTGCTAAAGATCTTCCTTCAAAAGAACAAATGTTGGTGGTGTATACTCCAGCTGTCCCCGCTTCAATGCAGGAGTTTGTATTTTTCCAATCAAATGGTTACAAAATATTGAAGCGCGCTGAAGTTCTTGGATTGATTACTCAATCTTCCAAAGGTTTATGTGTGGCTGGTACGCATGGTAAAACAACTACATCCACAATGCTTGCGCATATCATGCAAGTATCATCGTTGAAATGCAATGCGTTTTTAGGAGGGATTTCTTCCAATTATGAAACAAATTATTTGGCAGATACTTCGTCAGTCTTTACAGTGATTGAAGCAGATGAGTTTGACCGCTCTTTTTTGAAATTGTCTCCATTTGCATCAATCATTACAACTACTGATCCAGATCATTTAGATATTTATGGAGACAAAGAAAATTTTCAAAAAGGATTTGAAGAATATGCTTCATTAATTGACCCCGTGGGTTGTTTAGTTGTTCGAAAAGGAATTCATCTTACAACAAAAGCACCTGTTCGCACCTATTCTGTGACAGAGGAAGCAGATTATTTTGCATCGAATATTCATTACCGTGATGGTCAACAATGGATGGATGTTCATTTTGAAGGTAATAGTTGGAAAAATGTAGGTTTGGGATTGCCAGGGATTCATAATGCAGAAAATGCTTTAGCGTGTATAGCTCTTGCAGATTTTTTGGGAATCAATGAAAATGTAATTCGTGAGGCATTGGAGTCTTTCAAAGGAGTAAAAAGAAGGTTTGATGTACATGTTCGGAAGGAAAATTTAGTGTATATAGATGATTATGCGCATCATCCAACTGAAATTCATGCACTTTTAAACTCCGTAAAGAAGATGTATCCTGAATTACCAATTACGACAATATTTCAACCACATTTGTTTTCTAGAACAAATGATTTTATGGAGGAGTTTGCAGATGAATTAGCTGTTTCTGATACTATTATCTTGCTTCCAATTTACCCAGCTAGAGAATTACCAATTCCAAATGTTACCAGCGAAAAATTAGCTTCTTTAATGAATAATTCTTCCATTCAGGTAATCGAGAAACAAAATGTATTAGAGTATGTATCAACCATTGAAAAAGGAGTTGTTTTGACAGTTGGTGCAGGTGATATAGATAGATTAGTAACGCCAATAAAAGAAATGTTACTTTCAAGAAATAACGAATTATGAAGGCGATTTTTAAAATAGTTGGTATGTTGGTAGTTGCAATCGGAGTGATTGTAATTTTAATATCAGCCAACAATTTTCAATCAGAAAGTAAGTTACGAACACCTGAAATAGTGATTGATGTTCAAGGTGAATTTGCATTTTTGACTGAAGGCGAGTTGTACCAGCGTATTAAAAAGCAAAATTTATTACCTGAGAGTAATCAAATTAGCGCTTTACAAATTGAAAAAATCGAAAAATTCATTGAAAATATGTCCGAAATATTGGATGTAAAAGTTTATGTAAATATTGGTGGAACT
>CALPOI020000132.1 GCA_943325145.2 Candidatus Planktophila lacus
ATAATTTAATATAAGTAGATTTAATAATAAGTATTATGAAACAAATTTTATTTTTTATAGTGATGATTGTAGTTGGTAATCTTAATGCCCAAACGGTGCATTCTTTTAAGGTGGAAAATATAGATGGAAAAGTTATTGATTTAGCAAGTTTTAAAGGAAAGAAAATTATGATTGTGAATACTGCTTCTAAATGTGGTTTAACTCCTCAGTACGAAGTATTGGAGTCTTTGTATAAAAAGTACCAATCTAAAAATTTTGTAATTATTGGTTTTCCATCAAATGATTTTTTCAAACAAGAACCTGCTGGTAATGCTGAAATTAAAGATTTTTGTCAAAAAAATTACGGGGTATCTTTTCCTATGATGGCGAAAATTTCAGTGAAAGGAAAAAAAATGCACCCATTGTACTCTTACTTGACTACTAAAAGTCTAAACGGCTTGGAGGACAACAACGTAAAGTGGAATTTCCAGAAATACTTAATCGATGCTAATGGTAAATTGGTAAGAGTTATAGCACCTACTGTTTCCCCAATGGACGAATCAATTCAAAAATGGATTGAAGAAAAGTAAATTCAATTTCATGTGAATTTATTGTTAATAAGTCCCTCTTTCAAGTAGGGCTATTCGTCTTTTTTTTACTTTGGATTCCTTATATTTGCTATTCACAAACAAAACTATTCATACGAAGCAATAATTATGAGTGAAGATTTAAAAGTAAACGATTATTCAGCCGATAATATCCAGGTATTAGAAGGTTTAGAAGCGGTAAGAAAAAGACCCGCAATGTATATTGGTGATGTTGGTATTAAAGGGTTACATCATTTAGTTTATGAGGTGGTGGACAACTCCATTGATGAAGCTTTAGCTGGACATTGTGATACAATTAATGTTTATATCAACGAGGATAATTCGATTACTGTTAAAGACAATGGTCGTGGTATTCCTACTGCAATGCATACCAAAGAGAAGAAATCAGCACTTGAAATTGTAATGACTGTTTTACATGCTGGTGGTAAGTTTGATAAGGATACGTATAAAGTTTCTGGAGGTTTACATGGGGTTGGTGTTTCGTGTGTGAATGCCTTGTCTACACATTTAAGGGCTGAAGTTCATCGAGATGGACAAATTTTTGAACAAGAATACAGCATTGGAAAACCTTTATACGATGTACGTGTAATTGGTGATTCTGATTTACATGGTACACAAGTTACTTTTAAACCAGATGCAAGTATCTTCGAATTTACGGTATATAACTACGATACGATTGCAGCTCGTTTACGTGAGTTAGCATTTTTGAACAAAGGAATTACCATTCATTTGACAGATTTAAGAAACTTTGATGAAAAAGGAATGCCTGTTTCAAATAAATTTTTCTCTGAAGGTGGATTGAGAGAATTTGCGCAGTATTTGGATAGAAATCGTGAGGCCTTAATCGCGGATGTGATTTATTTTGAAGGTGAAAGAGATGGTATTCCAGTGGAAGTAGCATTAACTTACAATACATCTTATACTGAGAATATTCAAGCATACGTTAATAACATCAATACACATGAGGGAGGAACGCATTTGTCAGGTTTCCGTCGTGGTTTGACTAATACTTTAAAAAAGTATGCTACTGATTCTGGGATTTTAGCGAAAGAAAAAATTGAAATTGATGGGGATGACTTCCGTGAGGGATTGACTGCTGTTGTATCTGTTAAGGTGCAAGAGCCTCAATTTGAAGGACAAACCAAAACTAAATTAGGAAATAGAGAAGTAACAGCACCTGTTTCTCAAGGGGTTTCGGAAATGCTTTCTATTTACTTAGAAGAACACCCTGTTGAAGCGAAGTTAATTGTTGAGAAAGTGCTTTTAGCTGCACGTGCTCGTCATGCTGCTCGTAAGGCGCGTGAAATGGTACAACGTAAAAATGTACTTACTGGTTCAGGTTTACCTGGAAAACTAGCTGATTGCTCTGAAAAAGATCCTGCTTTGTGTGAGATTTACTTTGTCGAGGGAGATTCGGCGGGTGGAACTGCTAAGCAAGGACGTGACAGACACTTTCAAGCAATTATGCCTCTTCGTGGTAAGATTTTGAATGTTGAAAAAGCAATGCAACATAAAATCTTTGAAAACGAAGAGATTAAAAATATTTATACAGCTTTAGGTGTTCGAATCGGAACAGAAGAAGATACCAAAGCGTTGAATTTAGAGAAATTGAGATACCACAAAATCATCATCATGTGTGATGCCGATGTGGATGGTTCTCACATTGAGACATTGATTTTGACGTTCCTGTTCCGTTACATGAAAGAATTAATTGAGAACGGTTATATTTATATTGCAACTCCTCCATTGTATCAAGTTAAAAAAGGACAGCGTTCTGATTATGCTTGGAACGAAGACCAACGAGATCGTTTGATCCAAGAGTTCAAAGGAAATGGGACAGAATCTTCTGTAAACGTTCAGCGTTACAAAGGTTTAGGGGAGATGAATGCTGAGCAGTTATGGGAAACTACAATGAATCCTGAAAAAAGAACCTTACGTCAAGTAACGATCGAAAATGCTGCTGAGTGTGATCAAATCTTCTCCATGTTAATGGGAGATGAAGTTCCACCAAGAAGAGAATTTATTGAGAAAAACGCAAAATACGCTAAGATTGATGCTTAGTTTATAATTGTGTCAATGATAAAATAATAAAAAAACGTTCTTGTATTCAAGAACGTTTTTTTATTATACAGATTTCTTTTTTATTTAAAATCGATACAGCCAATGATTGAAATCCATCCGCACCAGCAAGAGATGATTGCTTTGATTTCTTTAGAAATGAAGGAACAAGAACAACGTTACAAGTTAGATGCGCAAACAAGCTTAAAGCAATTAAAAGCAGAAGGTCTTGTTTTACATCCAATTACAGTTACACGTAAATCGTTTGGGTATGCGGATTATCCCGAAGTAGCATTTAAGTTGCCATATAACAACGAAACAAATAATTTCAAAGATTCTGTTGCAATTGAGTGTTTTATTGAAGGGGAAGAATCGATTAAGGGGATATTGATTGGGATGGATGGTAAAAAAGGGGAATTTCGATTGTTTGCTCCTGATTTTCCAGATTGGATTGAAGATAAAGGCGTTGGAATAAAAATTGCACCCGATCACAGGACAAGTGAAACTATGATTGCAGGTGTAAAAAATATTCAACAGTACCCACTTGTTTTTGATGTGTTTAGTAAAATTCATGGTGAATTACCATTTACTCAAGCGTTGAAAATCAACCAAAAATCGTACAACTTTAAAAATAAATCCTTGAATGACAGTCAACAACAAGCGGTGAAAGCGATGGTTGATAATCAAGAATTGGTTGTATTGCATGGGCCTCCAGGGACAGGTAAAACTACAACGTTGATTGAAGGTATTGTACAATTAATTCAGCAAGGTAAACGAGTTTTGGTAGCTGCACCTAGCAACACCGCTGTTGATAACATTGCAAAAGGTTTGCTGATTAATCAAGTAAAATTGTTGCGTGTTGGAAATACGTTAAAAGTGGATCAGGCGATTTTTCCTTTTACCCCTGAAGGAAAAATGCAAGACGCTAAAGAACAGAAAGAAATTAAAAAATTAAAAATTCGTGCGGAAGAACTACGACGTATGTCGTATCAATACAAACGGAATTTTGGAAAGGACGAACGTGAACAACGCGCATTATTGCAAAAGGAAGTCAAATCTATCAGGAAGGAAATTAGAGCACTTCGTGATTATTTTGATGAAAAACTTTATGAACAAGCTGAAGTTGTAGTTGGTACCCCCATTGGACTTTCAGATTTTTTACCTAAAAATGCATTGTTTGATACCTTGGTATTGGACGAGGCAGGTCAAGCAATTGAAGCCTTGGCTTGGGTTATTTTTCCTTTTGCTAAATCATGGGTGTTAGCGGGTGATCCGTTTCAATTACCACCAACTGTTTTATCGAACGAGGCAGGGAAAAAAGGATTGTCAATTTCTATTTTAGAGCATAGTTTTAGGTATTGTCAAGATGTATTTTTCTTAGATACACAATATCGAATGCGGAAATCTATCGCTGATTTTTCAAGTGAGTATTTCTATCATTCTGCATTAATCACTCCTGAAAATCAATCAGATGTTAGTCAGCATGTTATGTTTTACGATACTGCAGGTACAGGTTTTGAAGAACAGATGGGACAAAACGGAACCAGTTTGATGAATGAAGGTGAAATAGATGTGATTCTTAAATTGATTGAACATGAGCAATTAGATTCAAAAAAATGTGCAATTATCTCTCCTTATTCTGGGCAAGTGCAATTGGCAAAAGAACTTCTTTCTGCAAATACGTTAATCAGTACAATAGATAGTTTTCAAGGCCAAGAAAATGAGATTGTTATTTTGTCATTGGTGCGTTCCAATTCGGATGCGGTAATTGGTTTTTTGAAAGATTATAGAAGAATGAATGTTGCACTCACACGCGCCAAAGAACAGCTTTTCGTGATTGGAGATAGTTCTACGATTGGTCAAGATGAATTTTACGCAGCATTCTTAGCATATGTTGAAAAAGTGGATGGATACAGAAGTGCCTGGGAATTAATCTGTTAATTTTTACATCTTTTAATGACAAATTATTAAAATAATATTTAATTTCGTAAAAAAATAATATTTATGAAGAGATTAATCTTGTCTATCGCTATTTTAAGTTTAGTTGCTTGTAAAAAAGAAACAACAACAACAACTACTACTAATACAAATCAATCAAGTACAGATACAACGAAAACGAATAATCCTTCACCCACAACTAGTACAAACGGTGTAAATTTTAAATCTATAGGCTCACCAATCGGTACTTTTGGAGCAGGTGTAAAAGACATTGACGGTAATTCTTATAAAACAGTAGTTATTTCCAATCAAGAATGGATGGCAGAGAACTTAAAAGTTAGTAAATACAACGATGGAACTCCTATTCCAAATGTTAAAACTGTTTGGTCTGATTTAAAAACGGGTGCTTGGATTACATATTATCATAAAGATACAATGAATGCAAAATATGGTAAGCTTTATAATTGGTTTGCTGTAAGTCCAACAACAAATGGAGATAAGAATGTTTGTCCTACTGGATGGCATGTGCCTACTGATACTGAATGGGCAGATTTAATTACTTTTCTTGGAGGAGATGAAGTAGCTGGGGGTAAAATGAAGGAAATTGGAAATGTTAATTGGTTAGAACCTAATTCAGAAGCAACCAACACCTCATTGTTTACAGCATTACCAGGTGGTTTATATATGGATCTTGGTTATTTTATGTTGTATAAGGGTAGCGCAAATTGGTGGAGTTCAACAGAAAATGATCCAGGGTATGTATGGAGTAGAAGTGTTTTTAATGATAATCAAACAATTGAAAGAGGTTATACAATAAAGTCTAACGGACTTTCCTTAAGATGTATTAAGAATTAACTTTCTCTTTCTTTCATTTTAAAATTCGCTCGTTTAGCTCTTTTGAAGGGATTAAACAAGTTCCATCTTTAAATAATCTGTGGCGATTGGCTGCAACTAGATTATAGCAAAAGTCGCGCATAAATGTTGGGACAATTAGGAATAGGATGGCAAATTTGTGTAAAATTCCAAGTTGTGCGAAAACACGAATTGCTGCGGTAGATTTCGTATATACAATTGATTTATTAATATAAACTACAGTTGAAAGATCCTTTGTACCCAATTGATTTTCAGTAAGTAGCTGTTGACCTATCTCTGATTGAAGACTGGCAAATCTGAATTGTTTTTTTGTGTCGTGTTTGATGATGTATTGCACAGATTTGTTACACAGAATACATTCTGCGTCAAATAATAAAATATGTAATACTTCTAAATTCATTTGTTTTTTAATAATTGATTCATTTCAGATTGAAGCTGCTGACCTCTGTCTCTTGCGTACCATAAATGTAGTTCTTTTTCAAATTCTTCTTTTGTTTGAGTGGCTTTATTTTTTTTCCAATGTTCAGCAATTGCTTGAGCATTGAGAGGTCGAGGTCCCCAAACACCTAATTCCTCCAATTTTTCAGTATCAAAACGTATCAATTTTGGAATAGATTCGGCGCCATTGGTCAAATAGTGTTGGAATTCGTTTAAATGTTCACTTTTTATTAAAATTTTAAGCTCAATTTTACCGTTAGATGCTTCCGTTATTTTATGTAAAATTGGAATGTTTTGCGCACAGTCACCACACCAAGCTTCTGCAAAAAGTACCCAATATTCTTTTGATTCTCTTGAAGAGAGGGTTTCGAACAGCTCTTCGTTGAGTTTAAATTGTTTTTCATTCCGATGCATTCGCTGCTCATTTAACTGAGTAAATTCAACTAATTCTGGTGTTTGTTTGCTCCCAGTTGTTTTGTTTTCAGTTAATAACGATTGAATATGTGCTCGATAGGTAGCGTAATTCATTCCTTTATTTATAATTGATAATTTCATAGAGTTAATTTTAATAATTAAACAGTTGAATTTTTCTAGTTGTTTTATTCAAAAGTACTATTTGATGAGGTTTCAATTGGTAACTTTC
>CALPOI020000133.1 GCA_943325145.2 Candidatus Planktophila lacus
GTTTTCTGAATTCTGCTTGATTATTTGCTACTTCAAGTTTATTTTTTAGGGCTTTAATTTTTTTTGAAGTGGAAAGTTCTTTTAACTCGGGGAAGGTATCATCAATCAAATTGTCGTTTTTTAATGCCAATTCTTTGGTTTTCTTAATCAAAGTAATCGATTCAGAGTATGTAATTTGGTTTGCATCATATTTTTGCAGCAATTTACATTTGAATTTACTGCAAACCAAAGGTCGTTTAGGTGTTTCCGAATTATAAATACTGCAACTACAATTTTTCAGGAATTGACACGGTTGAGAAAAAACATTTGTTTCATTTCCGTCTGTTTTAATTGTTTCAGTTTTAAATAATTCGTCTAATACTTCATTTGAACCAATATTACCCCAGCTAAACAATGTTCCATTACAACACAAACCACATTGAATACAAATATTGTTTTGTATTGCTAAATTCATTTTCAATCAACTAAATATTTTGTTTAAAAATAGGCATTTAGTTTTTATTATTTAGTTTTGAGACTGTTTAACTGAAAGATTTTAATTTCAATTACAATGAAGTGTTTAAACATAGAAAATTGATGAAGCTTAACTTAAATTTAGGTTTATGGTGATCTGGCTAACAGGTTTATCAGGTGCTGGTAAAACTACTTTGGCAACTGAACTTGAAAAAAAAATAATAGCGCTTGGACACCATGTGATTTTACTTGATGGAGACATCATCAGAAATGGTCTAAATTCTAATTTGGGTTTTACTGAACAAGACCGCATAGAAAACATTAGAAGAGCAGCAGAAGTCGCTAAACTTTTTAATGACAAAGGTTTTTCAGTTATATGTTCATTTATTACACCACTCAATAGAATGCGCGCGTTAGCCAAAGCTATTATTGGAGTTCAAAATTTTACAGAAGTTTTTGTAGATTGCAGTATTGAAACCTGTGAAAAAAGAGATGTCAAAGGATTGTATAAAAAAGTGAGATTAAATCAGATAGATAACTTTACTGGAATTTCTGCTGGTTTTGAAAAGCCTATACATCATGATTTAGTTATTGATACTGAAAAAAATAGTGTTGAATATAGTACTGGATTATTACTAGATTTTTATGTTGAAAATCTGAAAAAAAATAAATAAGATGGAAAAAGTTTTGTCTTTAGAAGAAGATTTTTTATTGACTCTGATGGAGTTTGAAATAAATCATGCCAAAAAAGAAAAGATTATTGAATTAATAAATCAAGGAATAGACTGGCCTAAGATAATTAGCTTTGCTAAAGCAAGTGGTTTAGCGCCATTGTTTTATAAAAACTTTCAAAATTTAAATATCATAGAATTTATACCTGAAGATTTAATAAATAAATTTAGAAATAAATATGTGAAAACATTATTTGAAAATTCGAAAAAAGTAAAATATTTTGAATTAATTATTGAAGAACTCAATAAAAATAACATTGATTTTATTCCATTGAAAGGAATTTATTTGATTCCTACTTTTTATCAAGATTTTGGTTTGAGGACGATGAGCGATATTGATGTTCTAGTAAGGGTTAATGATGTTGAGAAATGTAAGGAAATATTTTTAAAACAAGATTGGAAAATTAAAGACATATATCACACAGATTCTATTAAAAAATTAAATTTATCTTACACTCCTTATGTTTTTTTTAAGGACGGAGTTAAAATAGATTTTCACCAAAATTTATATCATTCAGCAGCTAGATTTAAGGTTCCTGTAGAAGAGTTATGGTCAAGATCCAAAAATCAAAAGTTTTTAAATGGAAATTCAAAACAGCTTATTTATGAAGATTTAATATTACATCAGATATTACATCTTTACAAGCATTTAGTTGTAGGGCAATTTTGTTTTAAGTCTTTTATTGATATTGTAACATTGATAAAAAAATCACATCATGTATTTAATGAATCTTTTTTTATGGAATTAGTTCATAAATACAATTGTAATTATGAGGTTTCACTTATAAATAATCTTTTAAAAACATATTTTTCAATAGAAATTTTCACACAAAAGGAAATGCAAAAATTGAATAAACAATTAGATATAGATTTAATTTTTAAAAGTTTGTTGAATGGGGAATCCCAACATGTAAAAGAATATTTTAATAAAAATAAAATAGTTTATATCCCGATTATTAAAAGATTGAAACATATTAGTGGGACAAAAAACACTATAATTTATGTTTTAGGTAATTTATTTCCAAGTAAGAAGTATATGGTTGAGAGATATCAAATTAAAAAAAAATATACGTTTATTTATTTTTACATTTATAGAATATTTACAATCTTTCGTTGAAGTAAAAAATCCAACTTACAGTTTTAGTGGAACTATCAAATTCAAAGTTGAAGTGAATTTCGAAAATCCCCTTTTTTATTTAGAAAATGTGTTATTTATCAATATAAACCGATAAAAATATGACAAGACCGCTGTAAAACTATTTTAATCCAACTTGTTTTTTTAACGACTTACACTTTTTTAGGTCTTTATTTATTAATTTTCAGTATTTTTTAGTGTGAGGAATAAGAATTGTATAGCATAGCAGATTTTATTGTCGAGAGCAGAAAAATTAAAAAAAAAGTATTTTTCGAACTAATAGAATAAAGTCCAGTTGTAAACTTGATCAATAAACACTATTCCAAAGGCATCAAATTTAAAGGAAGACCAAGTCATGATGGTTTGGTACTTTTTAAAATGATGTTAAATCAGTCGTGGTATGGTTTGAATGATAACGAAATATATGAAAGTGTTAATGATAGTATTTCTATGAGTCGATTTTTAGGAGTTAGTTTAGAATCAAATCTCTAGACCATTATACATTAAGTCGCTTTCGATCATAAATAACTGTAAAATAGATCAAAGACAAGCTATTTAAAACTGCTTGAGAAACATAAGTTTTTGGTAAAGCAAAGTATACAACTTGATGCAAGTATTATCGATTCACTACATAAATTAGAATGAGCAATTACATTTGAAATTGCTGAGGATCGTAATAATAATTAAGCTCTTAGCTAGTAATTTTCATCAAGATGAAAACAAAGTAAGACATTGGGTGATTGAAAATAAATTACATTGGAATCTTGATGTTTCATTTGAAGAAGCCCTGAGCACAAAAAGGTTAAAAAACTCAACATAAAACTTCTATCTAATCAACAAAATAGCGCTCAATTTGGCAAAAAAAGAATTTACTAAAAAATTGTATAGAGTCAAAACTTAAGATTGCAGGAAGTGATGAAGAATACTTAATTAGAAATTTTATGAATTTAAATACGTTTCCCCTATAATATTCTAAAATCTTGTTGTTTTATCCATAAAAGAAACGTAATTTTGTAGCCCAATTTTGTTTATGGAACTACTCGAAGAGCAAGAAGTATTATTAGCAAAAAACTTGTATCCTTTTCAGGAAAATACAGTTAGTGCTATTTTAAATGAATTAGCCGAGAACGGTTCTAATTTCAATTTGTTGTATCAGCTACCGACTGGTGGAGGTAAAACTGTTATTTTCTCGGAAATTGCTAGAAGGTATATTCAAAAATGGGAAAAACGCGTATTGATACTTACGCATAGAATTGAGTTATCTGTTCAAACTGCAACACAGCTCTCTTTAATTGGTGTTACTAATAAAGTAATTAACAGTGAAGTAAAAAAACTTAATAGTGAAGAAGAACACGAGTGTTACATTGCAATGGTTGAAACACTCAATAATCGTTTACAAGAGGATAATCAGTTCATAAAGGGAGTTGGTTTAGTCATTGTTGATGAGGCACATTATAACAGTTTCAGAAAGATTTTTCAATATTATAAAGATGTAAATATCTTAGGTGTAACAGCCACTCCATTAAGTTCAAACAAGGCATTGCCTTTAAATGATCATTACGATAAATTATTGGTTGGAGAATGTATTTCCTCTTTAATTGAAAGTGGTTATTTGTCTAATGCAGATACTTTTACGTACGATGTGAATCTTCATGGATTGAAAATCGGTTCCAATGGAGATTTTACTGTGAGTAGCTCGGAATTGGTGTATGGTAATTTTTTCATGCAGGAAAAGTTACTTTTTGCTTACGAAGAAGTCGCTGTTGGTACTAAAACATTGATTTTTAATTCCGGGATTGAAACTTCATTAAGAGTTGAAGAAACGTTTAAAAAACGAGGGTATAAGATTAGGCATTTAGACTCCACTTTTAGTGATAAAGACAGAAAAGATGTGTTGTTATGGTTTAAAAAAACACCTGGTGCTATTTTAACTTCAGTTGGGATTTTAACAACTGGTTTTGATGAGCCAACAGTTGAGACGATAATTATTAATAGAGCCACGAGATCTTTGACATTGTACCATCAAATGATAGGGCGAGGATCTAGAAAATTACCAAATAAAAGTTATTTTAAAATCATTGATTTAGGTAACAATGTTAGAAGATTTGGTTATTGGCAAGATTATATCAATTGGCAAGATGCATTTCGATTTCCAGATAGATTTCTGGAGTCAAAGTTATCTGAAGGTGATGATTTAGAATTTGAAGTCGAATATGAATATAGTAAGCCCATAAAAGATGTATTAGATGTTTCATTACTTGAAACTTTTGATATGAAAGATGCTTATTATGCGTGTTTAGATCGGTATGAAAAAGGTAAAATTGCAGTCGATGAGTCTCTAGACAATCATTACAATGTTGTGATGACAATAGCGACTGATTATTATCATGCATTAGATATTATGGAATTGCTTCAAGATCACATAGAGCATCGAATTAAAGCATATACCAAATGTATTTCGAAAAGCACTCCTAATTATTTTAAGTTTCTCATGGAAACCTATAATAGACAATTAAGACAAAAATTTAGAGCCTCTCTTGAAGATGAATAACAAATCGTTTAATTTAAATTAATTTTATATGTCTGAAGATAAGAAGATTATATTTTCAATGGTGAATGTTTCCAAGCAAACGCCAACGGGTAAACAAATTATTAAAAATATTTATTTATCGTTTTTTTACGGTGCTAAAATTGGAATCATTGGTTTAAACGGTTCTGGTAAATCTACTGTAATGAAAATCATCGCAGGATTAGATAATGCATACCAAGGTGATGTCGTTTTTTCTCAAGGATATACAGTTGGTTACCTACCACAAGAGCCTGAGTTAGATCCGACAAAAACGGTTAAGGAAATTGTAATGGAAGGTGTCCAGGAAACCGTAGATGTATTGAAGGAATATGAAGAAATCAATGCGGCATTCATGGATGAAGAAGTCTTGAACGATCCTGATAAAATGGATAAATTAATCGCTCGTCAAGGAGAAGTTCAGGATAGAATTGATGCCTTAGATGCTTGGGAATTAGACGCTAAATTAGAACGAGCAATGGATGCATTAAGATGTCCGCCTGATGATCAATTAATTGAAACTTTGTCTGGTGGTGAAAAACGTCGTGTAGCTTTGTGTCGACTTTTATTGAAGACTCCTGATGTATTGCTTTTAGACGAACCTACCAACCACCTTGATGCTGAGTCGATTGATTGGTTAGAGCAACACTTACAACATTACCAAGGTACAGTAATTGCAGTTACCCATGACAGGTACTTCTTAGATAATGTAGCAGGATGGATATTGGAATTGGATAGAGGAGAGGGTATTCCTTGGAAAGGAAATTACAGTTCTTGGTTAGAACAAAAAGGAAAACGTTTACAAGAAGAGGAAAAACAAGCTTCTAAACGTCAAAAAATGCTTGAAAGAGAGTTAGAATGGGTGCGTATGAATCCTAAAGCACGTCAAGCAAAAAATAAAGCGCGTTTGTCAAATTACGACAAATTAATGTCTGAAGACATGAAAGAACGTGAAGATATTTTAGAAATCCCAATACCAAACGGACCTAGGTTAGGTATGAATGTGATTGATGCAGAGCATGTTGGGAAATCATTTGGTGAAAAATTATTGTACGATGATCTAAATTTTAAACTTCCACCTGCTGGAATTGTTGGTGTGATTGGACCAAATGGTGCTGGGAAGACAACAATTTTTAAAATGATCATGCAGGAATTAATGCCTGACAATGGGCAATTTAATGTTGGAGATACTGTTAAGATTGGATATGTTGACCAAACTCATAAAGACATACATCCAGAAAAGACTGTTTTTGAAGTCGTTTCAAATGGTTTAGAATTCATTGAAATTGGCAACCAAAAAATTAACGCTAGAGCGTACTTGTCCAAATTTAATTTTGCAGGTTCTGATCAAAATAAAAAAGTTGGTATATTGTCAGGTGGTGAACGAAATCGTTTACATCTAGCAATGACATTAAAAACAGAAGCAAATGTTTTATTGTTAGATGAGCCAACGAATGACATTGATGTAAACACTTTGAGAGCGTTGGAAGAGGGTATTTTAAATTTTGCTGGATGCGCTGTGGTTATTTCCCACGATAGATGGTTTTTAGATAGAATTTGCACTCATATTCTTGCATTTGAAGGAGATTCTCAAGTGTATTGGTTTGAAGGA
>CALPOI020000134.1 GCA_943325145.2 Candidatus Planktophila lacus
CTTGTTTCTCAAGATTTCTCTGCTATTGTAAATGCAATTTAAATGCAGCGTATAGCGTTAAAAGTTAAAATTAGTGCAACAGAGCCTTGGACAGATATTCTCGTAGCACAATTAGCTGAATTAGGATTTGATAGTTTTGTTTCTACAGAGGATGGAGTAGAGGCTTATGCAGATTCGTCTATTGGGGTTCCTGAAGAAATTATTGCTCAAACATTTTTAGATGAAGAAATAGAGGGTGTTACATCAACTTATACAATAGAGATTTTACCTTTTAAAAATTGGAATGAAGTTTGGGAATCTGATTTTGAACCTGTATTCGTTGAAGATAAAGTATCCATTCTAGCACCTTTTCATTCCCCTGATTTGGCATGTGGATTATCAGTTATCATCCAACCTCAGATGTCCTTTGGTACAGGGCATCACCAAACAACATGGATGATGGTGAAAGCATTAATGGAGTTAGAATCCATACCATCAAAACTGTTAGACATGGGCACTGGTACAGGAGTTTTAGCGATTGTAGCTGAAAAAATTGGTGTGTCAGACATATTAGCGGTCGATATTGAGTCGTGGTCGGTTGAAAATACAATTGAAAATGCTCAACGTAACAGATGTAATTCAATTCGTGCGTTAGAAGCGGATATAGAAGGTGTTGTAGATAATGGATTTGAAGTTGTTCTCGCAAATATCAATAAAAATGTATTGAAGCGTCATTTTGAAAGTTATTATAACTTATTGGTTGATAAAGGAATTTTAGTCATAAGCGGTTTTTTTGAATCTGATTCTGATGAATTAATTAAAATCGCTGAAGAATTAGGTTTTACATTCGAATCAATGTATACTAAAGAAACCTGGGCTGCTTTAAAATTCAAAAAAAATAGTTAAATTAATCTGCACAATACGAAAAGAAATAACTTAAGAGTTTCAATTTGAAATCTTGATTATTTCATAAGCACTTTTAATGGTTTATAAATAAATAAATTTCCTCAAGATGAAATCAGTTTCAAAATATCTAATAATTCTTTTACTTCTTTTTTGTAATTCTTTGTTTTCACAAAGTTATACCGTAGATAGGGAAAAATTCATTAAAGAATTTTCTGAAGCATTGAGTGATTTAAGTAATTCTGATCCGAAAAATTTTATAAAAAAAGAATTAAAGATTAAATTACTTGAGACTACTGAGTTTCCTGATGATTATTTCAAGAGAATGGTTGAAACGTGTAATTTAATGGAGTCTAAAAAATTGAAACCTTATTCTGAAATGTACAATTATGTTTTTTCAGTTTATTCAATTGTAGAGTTTGGGCATTCTTCGGCAAGTTACAAAGCATGGCATTCTTCTGTAGATCAATTGCTAAATTCCAAAAATATTAATCGATTCAAAGACTTTATAGAACTTTCAGCTGATTTCTTTTCAAAAAGTATAATTGCAGATTCTCCAAACCACGCTTGGTACTATATAGGCGGGAGTGCATCATTTGATGTAACTAATAAACCAATCATGAAATTTAAAGATGGTAAATTGGTATGTTTGGTTAAGAATTCAAATAGCGAAACGAATCGTAAAAAACCATATCATGATAGTATCGTAATAGCTGGATCTACTGGTGTTTACGATCCATTTTTGAAGAAATATGAAGGTAAAGGTGGTGTTTTAACTTGGGAGAAAGTTGGATTGGATAAAACTACCAATTTTGCGAATTTGTACAGTTACGATGTCTCAATGAAAACATCAAACTTTAATTGCGATACAGTTCAATACACAACTCCATATTTTACAAAACCTATTTTAGGTAAATTAACTGATCGCGCATTCATTGTTACTAGAGAGGTAGATAGAACTTTCCCGTATTTATTGTCGTACGATAAACGTTTGAAAATTAAAAATATTAAAGAAGAAGTTGATTATGAAGGTGGTTTTTCAATGCAAGGAGCAAGTTTTGTTGGGGTAGGTACAGTTAAAGAACCTGCAATATTAACTATTCATCATAATTTTAAACCATTTGTAAAATTAAGTTCACAATTGGTTACAGTAGACCCTAAAAAAATTATTTCTCCTAACAGTCACGTAGCAATTTACATAGGGAAATCCGATTCAATTACTCATCCTGGTTTAGATATTGTCTACAATTTTGATCAAAAGTCACTCGAGTTTGCAAGGGGGAAAGTAGGAACTTCTTCAGCTCCTTTTTCAAGTTCTTATCATGCTTTGGATATGTTTGTACCAAAAATTGTATGGAAAAAAGGTGTTGAGAATTTATTGTTAACCTATGATTTTGGTATCAGTCAAGAACAAAGAATCGCACGGTTCGAATCGAAAAATTTGTTTGATGCACGATTGTATGAACGTTTACAGTCAATGGAAAAAGTTCATCCATTGGTGGCAATAGCTGAATTCAGTAAACAAACCGGAGAAAATACACTTTCAGAAGGGAAATTAGCATCAGCCTTAAATAAAACAATTGAACAATCAAAAATGACAATACTAGAGTTAAATGCACTTGGTTTTATCAATTACGATGGAGATGCTAAAACAGTTACATTGAATCAAAAGTTATTCAACTTTGTGGATGCTCGATCTAATCAAATCGATTACGATAACCTTCAGTTTATATCCGATATGCGTCCTAAAAAAATTGAAAATTTTAAAGAGGAAGAAATTGAAAAAGATGCTACTTTAAGTAGAGTTCAAGCAGAATATCAGAAGGAAAATGAGGTGCGAAGAAATTTACCAAATTTTGGAGTTCTTGATTTAAATTCTTTGGAGATTGCTTTGGAAGCTGTAGATCAAGTTTCATTGTCTGAACCTCAGAACATTGTTGCTTTTCCAAAGGGATCAAAAGTGATTGTACAAAAAGATCGTGACTTTTTGTTTAACGGCTGGATGAATACAGGGAAAATGGAAATAAATACATTGGACGCACAATATATTTATGCAGATAACAAGGTTAAGCTGAATAAAACTGAGTCAAGTTTATTTAGGGTATCACCACTTACAGAAAAAGATGGTACTCGACCAATTCCAATGGGAAGTGCTGTGTCAGGAATTCAAGGCGAAATATTAGTAGATTCACCGAGTAATAGATCTGGTAAGTCTAAAACGATTACAGACTTTCCTAAGTTGAATGTTTTCAATACTGTAAAAGTTTATTATGCTCAAAAATCACTGCATCGTGGAGCTTATGATAGTGCTAGATTCTTTTTCGATGTTTACCCATTTGCAATGGATAGCTTAGACAATTTTAAAGAAAGTGCTTTTCGCTTGAAGGGTGAATTAAATTCTGCAGGAATTTTTCCAATTATCAAACAAGAACTTAGAATCATGCCAGATTATTCGTTTGGGTTTACACAGGAAGCTCCAAAAGGGGGGTATGATTTTTATGGTACAGGAGCGAAATATGAAAATAAAATTGTCCTTTCTAATAATGGGTTACAAGGATCTGGTAAAATTGATTTTATCAATTCTTCATCAATTTCTAAAGCTTTTACGTTCCTTCCTGATTCAACGATTGGCTATGCGGTATTTGACAATAAGCCTGCAGAGGTAGGTGTTCTGTTTCCAGATGTTGTTTCAAAAAAAGCATACATCTGTTATTTGCCTAAAAACAAATTGTTAAAGGCTTATTCTACAGATGTTCCGCTTTCCTTTTTTAACGATGAAGCTAAATTGGACGGTATAGCATTAATACGTCCTAATGGGATGACGGGCAATGGTACTATGAATTTGAAAAATGCATTAGTTGGTTCCTCTTTATTTAAATTTACCAGATGGGATATGGATGCAGACACCTCGATATTTAAAATACAAAATAAATTGGCGGGGGAAGATGATAAGGAGGAACGTTTTTCCTTATCAACAGATAATATTAAATCTCACATATCTTTCAAAGAGCATATAGGAAATTTTAAATCAAATAATGGTGAATCAGTTGTTGATTTGCCAGTTAATCAGTATAGTACGACAACAGATAAATTTGACTGGATGATGCAAAAAGAAAAAGTCTTGTTTGCAACTTACGATAAAGATCTGTACAAATCCAATAATGAAAATCTAGTTTCAAATGTATTTTCTACGAATCATAAACAAGATTCTCTGCAATTTAGAACAGCAAAAGCGGAATTGGATTTAACTCAAAATGTATTTTTCTGTAACGATACAAAATACATAGATGTTGCTGATGCACGAATTTATCCAGATAGTGGTAGAGTTGTGATACATAAAAAAGCAAAAATGGATCCGTTAAATAATAGCAGAATTATTGCAAATAGAATAACTAAATACCACACTTTTTATAATGCAAATACCGTTATTTCTTCTCGGAAAAATTTCTCTTCACGTGGAATTTATCCATATTACGATGCGGATAGTGTGAAGACAATGATTACTGTGGATAATATTTATGTCGATTCAAATCTTCATACACTTGGTTATGGAAAAATTAATGAGAAAGATACTTTCAAGTTTAGTAAGGAATTTGAGTATTATGGTGCATTTAAAATTTCATCACCAACACGTTGGTTAACATTTAAAGGCTCGACTCGAATCAAACATGATTGTTCAAATTTCTCAAGAAGTTGGATGGCATTTGAAACAGAAATTAATCCTAAAAATATTCAAATTCCTGTTGTAGAGAATATGAAAACTTCTACTGATCAACCAATTTCAGCAGGGATATTATGGAGAGATTCCCCGTCATTGGATAGTATTAAGATGTATCCAACATTTTTATCACCAGTTGTGAAAATTTCAGATCCAGTGGTTATTACTTCTAATGGAGTTCTTAGGTTCAATAGGGACAGTTCTGAGTTTCAAATTGCTCCTGAACAATTCTTTATCGATACTTCATTCAAAGCAAATTTTATTGCATTGAATACAAAAAAATGTTCTTTAAAAGGAATAGGTAAAGTAAATCTAGGTTTAGATTTAGGAGATATTTCTATAGATGCTTATGGAACAGTTTTGTATGATCAAGAATCAGATAAAACAAAAATGGATCTTACAGCTAAATTTAACTATCCTATTGATAAAGGTGTGATGGGCATGGTAACAGAAAAAATTATTGGAGAAGAAAGTTTAACACCTGCAGATCTAATGACATGTAATTTCTTAGAGGCTATGTATGCATGGACAGATAAAAAGGTTGCAGATAAAACACGAAGTCTTTATTTAGAAAAAGCTGAATTTAAAAAAGTACCTTCAGAGTTAGAAAATGGAATAGTGATTTCAGGATTAAAGTTGATTTCATTCAATGCTAAGAAATCTCAAGAAAAAGGGATGATTTCTTACGATGAAAATGCAATTTTAGTATCTGTTTTCGATAAACCTGTGATGAAGAGTTTTCCAATTAAGGTTTTCTTACATCAAGTGTATTCTGAAAATGTTTCAGGTGATAAAGTTGGGTTGTATTTAAATGCAGCTGTTGGTAAGGATTATTACTATGAGTTTTCTATGACAAAGAAAGATGGAGACATGAAAATTTTCTCTGAAGACGAAGAGTATGGCAACAAAATAAATGGTCTAAAAGCGGATAAAAGAAAGTATAAAAATTTCACTTATGAGTATACCGATAACCGAATTTACCTAAGTAAGTTTTTAAGATTGTTTTCAAATAATTAAATGAATAGGAATAAATGGATTTTTTAATTGTAGGCGTTATTGGTTATTTATTAGGCTCTATTCCAACGGCAGTTTGGGTTGGTAAGCGTTTTTACGGTATTGATGTTCGTGAGCATGGTAGTAAAAACGCTGGTGCAACTAATACGTTCAGGGTATTGGGAAAGAAACCTGGGAAAATTGTATTATTAATAGATGTACTTAAAGGCTTACTAGCTGTTTTAGCTCCTCAACTTTTGTATCCAGAATTGAATTATGAAACATTAGTGCATTTGAAAATTATTGCTGCAGTAACTGTTATATTAGGGCATGTTTTCCCTCTTTTCGCAGGGTTTAAAGGAGGTAAAGGAGTTGCAACCGCACTTGGCGTAATTATTGCCATTCATCCTTTGACAGCTTGTATTTGTTTAGGGATTTTTTTAACAGTCTTTCTTACTTTCAATTATGTTTCATTAGGAGCAATTATTACCTCTGTTTTTTTTCCAATTGTTTTGATTTTTGTTTTTCATGAAAAGTCATTTCCCTTAATCATCTTTTCAATTGTTATAGGCTCAGCAGTGGTAATTACTCACAAAAAAAACATTGTTCGGTTAATGAATGGAACAGAAAATAAAATGTATCTAAAAAAGAAAAACTAATCTTAGAGCTTTTTTAAAGCTTGTATTGTTGCGTTCGGATTAGTTGAATTAAATACAAAACTTCCTGCAACCAATACATCCGCTCCCGCTTCAGCTAAAAGTTTACCAGTGTCCAAGTTTACACCTCCATCTACTTCAATCACTGCCTTTGAGTTTTTAGATTGAATTAATTCTTTCGCTTGTTTTACTTTTGTAATTGCTTCAGGAATGAATTTTTGTCCACCAAAACCAGGGTTAA
>CALPOI020000135.1 GCA_943325145.2 Candidatus Planktophila lacus
TTTCCAAATGCAGCAGCAGCTTCTTGTTTAGCAGAATTCCATAGTGCTTCCATGTCTTCTTCTTTCCAAACAATTCTCATTCCTTTTCCACCACCACCAGCAGTTGCTTTAATGATTACTGGATAAATAATTTTTTTCGCTTGTTCTTTTGCGTCTTCTAAATCCTTAATCAATCCCACAGAACCAGGAATACAAGGAACACCAGCAGCAATCATTGTTGCTTTAGCTGTAGCCTTGTCACCCATATCTCTAATTTGTTCAGGTAAAGCTCCAATGAACTTAATCCCATGTTTTTGGCAAATTTCTGAGAATTTTTCATTTTCAGAAAGAAAACCATAACCAGGGTGGATAGCATCCGCGTTTGTAATCTCAGCGGCAGCTATTATATTTGGTATAGAAAGGTAAGATTTAGAACTTACTGCAGGACCGATACAAACAGCTTCGTCTGCAAATCGAACAGGTAGACTATCTTTATCTGCTGTAGAATAAACTGCAACAGTTTTAATCCCCATTTCTTTACAAGTTCTAATAATTCTTAGAGCTATCTCACCTCTATTGGCAATTAATATTTTCTTGAACATTTTTCCCTTTTTTATGGTATAAAAAAAGGATTTAGATATTGTATGAGAACAATACCTAAACCCTAATACGAATTTTAATTATGCAGGATCTACTAAAAATAATGGTTGATCGTACTCAACAGGAGTAGCATCGTCTACCAATACTTTAACAATTTTACCAGAAATTTCAGCTTCAATGTCGTTAAATAATTTCATCGCTTCAATCAAACAAACCACTTGACCCTTTGAAATTGAATCACCAACTTGTGCAAAAGCTGGTTTATCTGGTGAAGATGATCTATAAAATGTACCAATCATTGGAGATTTTATTGTCACCAATTTAGAATCTTCAACGACAGCTGTTTTAACTTCTTCCTTTGAAGGTGTTGCAGGAGCTACTGCTACTGAAGGAGTTGCTACTGGTGCAACTGCAGGAGCAACATTTGAAGTTTGATAAACAACTGTTGGCTCTGTATGTTTTTGTTCTCCTTTAATGGTTAATTTTAAATCACCTTGGTCAATTTTAACTTCACTAACTCCAGTCTTTGCAACTAACTTTATTAAATCTTGTATTTGATTAAAGTCCATCTTTTCTATTTTTTAGATTAAGAATTATATGCCCATTTTAGATAAACTGCACCCCAAGTAAAACCACCTCCAAAAGCAGACAATATGATGTTATCTCCTTTTTTCAATTGACTTTCCCAATCCCACAAACAAAGTGGAAGAGTAGCAGCAGTTGTATTTCCGTATTTTTGAATGTTAATCATCACCTTATCCTTCGATAACCCCATACGATCAGCAGTAGCATCTATAATTCTTAAATTGGCTTGATGCGGTACCAACCAATCTACATCGTCACTCGTAAGATTGTTTTTTTCCATGATTTCAGCAGAAACTTCAGCCATATTTGTTACAGCAAACTTGAAGACTGTTTTACCTTCTTGTTTCACAAAATGATCTCTGTTTGTAACTGTTTCAATCGTAGCAGGTGAAGCTGATCCACCAGCAGGTTGAATTAAATATTTTCTTCCACCACCATCACTTTTCAAAATTGCATCTTGAACACCCATCCCCTCCTCATTCGGTTCTAATAGTACTACTCCTGCACCATCACCAAAGATTACACAAGTTGTTCTATCCTCATAATCAATAATTGAGCTCATTTTATCAACACCAACTACCAATACTTTTTTATGAGTACCTGCCTCAATAAATTTCGCACCAGTTTGCAATGCGTAAATAAAACCTGAACAAGCAGCAATTAAATCATACCCCCATGCATTGGTTAAACCTACTTTATCGCATACAATATTTGCAGTACTTGGAAATGGATGATCTGGAGTAACTGTAGCAACAATCACCAACTCAATTTCTAAAGGATCAATTCCTTTTTTCTTAAGTAATTGTTCAACTGCTGCAGCGGCCATATCTGAAGATGCACCATCTTTCATTATTCTACGCTCAGAAATACCTGTTCTCGTAAGAATCCATTCATCTGTAGTATCCACTATTTTAGCCAAATCATGATTCGTCATGATTGTCTCTGGCAAATAACCTTGAACACCAGTTATAGCTGCTGTAATTTTACCCATCTTAATTAAATGCTTCGTTAACTCGCACTGCAAGTCCAGACTTTGCAACTTCATACGAATGTAAAATCATATTCATGACTGCTTTATCGTTTGAAATTCCATGTCCTATAATTACATTACCTTTCACTCCTAAAATAGGAGTACCTCCGTAATTTTCATAATTAAAACGATCAAAATATTCATCTTGAATCGCTCTTTTTTTCATGATATAATAAATTCCTTCAGCTTGCTTCAATACAATATTTCCAGTAAATCCATCACAAACTATGACATCTGCTTTACCAAGAAATATATCCCTTCCCTCAATGTTTCCAATGAAATTTACTTCTTCAGATTCCGATAACATTTTATGAACCGCAATCGTCAATAAATTTCCTTTGGTTTCTTCTTCGCCAATATTCAACAAAGCAACTCTAGGATTTTCAATCCCATATACGTTTTTTGCATACAAAGCGCCCAAAACAGCAAACTGATACAAAACGTCAGGTTTACAATCCGCATTAGAACCAACGTCCAACAACACAGAACTACCTCCATTAAAAGTTGGTAGTACAGAAGTTATACATGGTCGAATAATTCCTGGAATAGTGTTTATTTTATAAATAGCACCTACAAGCATAGCACCAGTATTACCAGTACTAGCAAATGCATCTATTTTTTTTGATGCCAACAAATCAAAACCAACAGAAATAGAACTATTAGGCTTCTGAGGTATTGCTCGGGTAGGATGATCATGCATAGTAATCACATCCGGAGCATGTACTATCTCAAATAAACTTTGTTCGACTCCTCTTGCCTCTAAATCTTGTTTGATTTGATTTTCATCACCAATCAAAACAATTGTAGCGTTGCCCTCTAATTTTTTTTGGGCAAGAATTGCACCTGATATATTCGCATCAGGTGCAAAATCTCCGCCTAAAATATCGATTCCTATCTTCATCAGGAAGAATGAATTAATTAATAGCTTAAATCGCTACTTCTTTCTCAGCTACTACTTTACCTTTATAGTAAAGTTTTCCCTCATGCCAGTGAGCATGGTGAAATAAGTGAGGCTGACCTGTTGTAGGACAGATCGCAATATTATCAGCGATAGCTTTAAAATGCGTTCTTCTCTTGTCTCTTCTTGTTGTAGAAGTTCTTCTCTTAGGATGTGCCATTTTACTTTGTTTATATTATAACGTTTAATTCAAATTATTCAATAATGGAAAATCTGATCCATCATCTTCTGACTCATCTTCTTCCGATTCGTCATCATCGTATTCATCATCCCAATCTTCATCGTCCCAATCCTCTTCATCTTCGGGGTCATCATTTGCGTTTACGGTATGCGTCTGAATAAGTTTCCACATTTCTTCATCACAAGCTCCTTTTTTATGAGTGGCACGTAATGGAAGCAACGATGTTATTAATTCATAAATTGCTGTACTCGCATCAATTTCATATACATCTGGAAGTAAAACTATCAGACTTTCATCTTCTTCTTCTTCATTTCCAAATTTATAGATTAATCTAAAAGCTCCAGAAATTGGTAGTTGCATTTCTGTATTACATCGGTCACAAAGTGTTTCAATTTCACCTTCTACAATGTAATTTGCAACTAACATGGTTTCTTTCTTGTCCAATTCTAACTTGGCATTTAACACACCATTTTGAATTGGAGAATATTCAAAAGCATCAAAGAACGAAGAATTTATTTCAAAATCAAAGAAGTGTTTACCGATTTTAAGTCCTACAAACGGAATTAAAAATTCTTTTTTATTAGTTTTCACTTATTAGATTTAGAACTACAAAGTTAATAAAATAAAATATAGAATCTTGATATCTTTTTTAAAATTAGATTTATTTCCTAAATCACCTTTTGTAAACATCCTCTAATCTGCTGATTTACTAACAAATGTTCGTTTTTTCTGCTCTACAATTTTTTGTTCTTTCAAGGGATTTGCTGAAGATTCTCTGATAAATTTTCTTGTTTTATAAATATCTACAGCTGCATAAATTGCATTTCTCATCGATTGTTCAGAAGCAATACCTTGACCGGTAATATCAAAAGCGGTACCATGATCAGGAGATGTTCTAACTATCGGTAATCCTGCAGTAAAATTCACTCCCTCATCAAACGTTAAGGCTTTAAATGCTGTTAACCCTTGATCATGATACATTGCTAACACTGCGTCAAATTTATTAAATGTGCTAGAACCAAAGAATCCATCTGCAGGATAAGGACCGTAAACCAATGTTCCATTTGTGAACTTTTCTTGAATTGCGGGAATAATAATTTCGTTTTCTTCTTTTCCTAACTTTCCATTTTCACCTGCATGTGGATTTAACCCTAATACGGCAATCTTTGGTTTAATGATTCCAAAATCTTTGATTAAACTATTTTCAAGTTGGTCCAATTTACGAATAATTAGCTCTTTTGTAATTAGGGAAGAAACTTCTTGAATAGGTACATGGCTTGTCACTAAAGCTACTTTCAATACGGAACTTATCATCATCATCAACGCTTCGTCCACATTTGATAAATTCGCCAAATATTCTGTATGGCCAGGAAAATTAAAATTTGCTTTGCCAATCGCTTCTTTTGAAATTGGAGCAGTAACCAACACATCGATTTTATTGCTTGCTAAGTCTTGCGTTGCCTTTTCCAAAGCAAGATATGCATATTTACCACCATTTTCTGTCACTTGACCCAAATCAAACTTTAACTCTTCATTCCATACGTTGATAACATTCACTTTGTTTGGTAATGCTTCTTCCGCTGATTTACACGATTGGTAACTGAACTCATCTTCTTTGATGGCTTTTTTATGATACGATAAAGTTCGCGTTGAACCATAAATTATCGGAATAAAATCAGTTAATATTCGATGGTCTTTGAATGATTTTATAATTACTTCTGGTCCTATTCCATTGATGTCCCCAATTGTAATTCCTACTCGAGTTAACTTTTTTTCTTTCTCCATCTTATTTCAAATTCTCTAAAAAGTTCAACAACAAACGTACCCCAACACCAGTACCTCCCTTCCCTTTATAATCTTGAGGGCTTTCTAAGAATGAAGGTCCCGCAATATCCAAATGTACATAAGGTGATTTTACAAAATGTTCCAAAAACTTACCTGCTGTAATCATACCAGCATATTTTCCTCCAACATTTTTTAAATCTGCGATAGATGATTTCATTTCGTCATAATATTCGTCCCAAAACGGCAATTGAACCAATCGCTCGTGAACATCATTCCCCGATTCAATTAATTGATCCATGACTTTTTGTTTCGCATTCCCCATCAAACAAGATGCTTTAGTTCCAATTGCAACAACAGCAGCACCTGTCAGCGTAGCAGCATCAATCACTAATTCAGGATTTAGTTTATTGGAATAAGCTAATGCATCTGCTAAAATCATTCTTCCTTCTGCGTCTGTATTCAATACTTCTACTGTAGTTCCATCGTACATCGTAATAACATCACCCGGAGTATACGCATTCATTCCTGGTCTATTGTCTGTTGCTGGTATTAACCCGATTAAATGAACATCTAATTGATTCAAGGCCGCTGCATAAATAGTTGCAGCCATACAAGCTGCTCCCGCCATGTCACTTTTCATTAAGTCCATAGAACCTGCAGTAGGTTTTAAACTCAATCCACCAGTATCATATACCACTCCTTTTCCAACCAATACAACTGGTTTTTTATTTTTAGCATTTTTAGGCTTGTATTCTAAAATAGAAAATGTTGGCGGTTCAATAGAACCTTTATTTACTGCTAACAACCCTCCCATTTTAAGAGATTCGATTTGGTTTTTTTCTAAAACGTTTACAGAAAAGTCTGCTTCTTCCCCTAATTTTTTAATTTCAGTTGCAAGTTGAGTAGCCGTTAAGAATGAAACAGGTTCATTGACCATATCACGCGCCCATAAAACTGCCTTAATGGTGTTGTTTAGTTTATTGATTTCATTAGAATCGAACTTCCCAACCACATTGATTTTTTCCAATGCATACTTCTTTTTAGTTGCATCTTTAAAATACTTTAAAAATTGGTAATTAGACAATGCCAATCCTTCAGCTACAACTAATGAATATTCTTTTTTTGAAACGATAGTGATCTCTGTTGCACTTTTGTTTAAATGTGTTCTGACTTTATGACCCGCAACTCTTAATTTTTCTTTTGAATCGGACTCTTTTACAAAAAACGTGAATTTATCACCGTTTTTTATGTAATCAAAATCTTCATTTCCATTAATGAAATCTGAAGCAAATTCATAAATGTTTGTATTTTCTACCTCTGATAAATAATTCTTTTTTCCAAGAACAAAA
>CALPOI020000136.1 GCA_943325145.2 Candidatus Planktophila lacus
AAAAAAGTTTCCGCTGCATTACAAAAATCAGAGTGGCACCAAGTAGAATTGCTAGAGTAAACTTTAGTGAGATAAAGCAGGCGATGAATACATGAACCAATAATATTATAACAATGCTTATCAACTGAAAAATACTCGAAACACCAAAGGCTACTTGGTTCACCTCGCGGCTCAATACTCCAATAATGTCTGAGCTACGACTCTTGGTTATTTGAATCCAACTGCTTTCTAAGACAGCCAAATGAAGTCTTTTTCTTAGGGTATTGGCGTAAACTTGAATTATTTTAGAATTTAATTGAGCACTATATAATTTCAAGTAGGCATGAACGAAGATAAAGCTGAAAAACACGAATAAGATCGTCTGAAGGTTGATGGATAAACCTACATAGTTAAATACCGCTTTTATTTTGCTTAGTTTTCCTGTTTCAGAAGTGTTTCCTATACCAAGCAAGGAAAGCAATGGCACAATAATAAAGATTCCAGCACCTTGCAACAGTCCCATTATCACTAGTAAAACAAGTGAAATAAAACTTTTAATATCAGACAGTTTAATTAACCATTTGAAGGTAGGAACGACGTCTTTTTTTAGTTGCATTGAATTGTATGCTGGTATTAATGGTTTCTTACAAAGGTAGAAACTAATTTAAAACCGCGACTTTCTCTACCGCCAATTAAAATACGGTTGCCACAAACTATCCATGCATGGGCTAAAAGTTTGTTTTCATTGTTTTCTTTTTTTACTCCAAGACAAAGACTTGACGGAATTTTATGTCTACTGAGCATCATCAAACCTGTCATTGCTTGATCAATGCAGACACTGCGCCAAGGTACCAACCGTGCTGCTCTGGCTACGGCAATTTTTATTTGAAGTGCTTTCAGTTCTTGTGAGGAGTTAAGGTTGGTGTTTAAAGTTTGGTTGATGATTCCCAAGCGAGGGGCTAATTTTTTAAATGGAAAAAATAACAAAACCAGTTTAGAAAAAAAAAGAAATAAAAAAGCTACAAAAATTAAAATATATTCTTCAAAACTTAATTGAACTATTTTTTTGTAGATGTTATGCATATTTTTGAGTAAGTTGTAAAAAATTATGCTGTTTTTTTTGCGCCAAAGCAAAGGACTGTGAATGTTTTTCCTAATAATTAAGATAATCAGCCTTTGATTGATTGATCCATACACTTTACCTTAGGCACAAGGATTGGTACTGTAATTTTAAATTAAATTGATTTTTAGCCTTGTGATCTGTTAAGGTTGGTTTTGAAAGATTGGTTCAAGACTCCCAAACAATTAACTTGTTTTTTGAAATAAAAAAATAAAAAAACAGAAGAAAAAAGGCCCTATATAGGCCTCTAACATAAATTAAAATTTAAAATAACTTAGATTCAATAACTTTTTTTGTAAATTAAAAAGTAAAAAAATGTCAATTTAAAATTAAGATAGGGCATAAGGACCTGATTCAAATGTAGAAGGTGTTTTTCCACTTTCTGTAGTATCAAAATCAGTTTTAAATAATTGAGGTGCTTCCCATTTTACTGGAGCTACAATTGAAAGTTGTTCAGTGATTTTTGAAGAATTAATTTGGTTTTCCATGATACTAGTTTTAATTTTTTACTAATTTAATTTATTTTTTTTGAAAAATGTATAGTTTAAGCAGTTTTTTAAAAGATTGAATTTAAAGTGGATATTATTGGACTCATTTTTTTTAATGAAAATCTCTATTTTTTTTTTGTCTAAATATGTTTCAACTTCATTGTGTAATTTTAAAACTGTCTTTTCCAATTCCTGTATTTGGTTTTCATGCATTGGCATAAGAAATGGTATTGTAAAAGTATTGTTTGGTTTTGCTTGGTTTAACAAATCGGCTGGAAAATATTCTTTTAGGGCTTTTCGAAACAAATAACGGCTTTTTTTAGGGTTTGCCTTCCAAACATCGGGAAGGCCGAAATAATATTCCAACAATTTTACATCTAACAAGGGGTAGGTGTAGTTCAATCCCAACGCATTTGTAATGGCATATCCTGTTTCGATTCGTTCTGTAGTTGCAGGTAAATAAATTCTAAACAAAGATCGGTCTTTCAAGGTTTGGTTGGCAGGAAAATAATGAGTCTCAATGTAGTGTTGCTTCAGGTTGTGTTGGTCGATCAATGCATCTTTTAAAAGAATATTTTTCCAACGTTCCAATCCTAATTTTTGTTTATATTTTAATTCTTTGTTTTGTATAAAGTTCTTTAAAAATAGAAGGGTATAAATACTCCCTTTGATTATTCCTTTTTGTTGTTGAAAAAAATTAAGTAGTTTAAAATAGTGTTTTTCTTTAAGTAAAGAGAAAGGATAACGTCCAGTTGCTCCTTCTGTTACCAGTTCGTCTCCCCCAAAACCTGAAAATAGGATTTCGTCTCCTTGTGCTTTGCTTTGTAAAAACACACCTAATTGTAATGCTGTAAAGGAAAAATTTGTAGGGTAGCCTATAGTTTTTAGCTCGTAATTTATCAGTTCAAGAATTGGTTTTGCTGGTGTCGTTACAGCGAAATGACGTTCAATTCCTGAAAAATTGGCCACTTGCGCCGCTTTATCCCATTCGTCTACAAAATTGTCAAACGTAAATTTTTGATCGTCCGGTAAAGCGTTGGTATACGCATTGATACCTCCATTTTCTTGTTTTAAAAAGTGCTGCGCAATCGAAGCGATAGCCGAGGAGTCGAGACCACCACTTAATTCTGCTCCAATTTTAGTGGTTTCGTGCATCCTTTCCTTTACGGCTCTTTCAATGTGTAATTTTAATCCAGCGATGGCTTCTTCTATTGTTATTGCACTGTTCTGCGCCGCATCTTCTAACTTCCAATAGCGCGTTAATTCATTTTTTTGAGGTGTTACAATCAAATAATGAGCAGGAGGGAGGCGTTGTATTTCTTTATAGATCGTTTTGTCGGTAAACGAGATTTTTTTTTGTAAGTAATCCAACACCCAAGTTTCATCTTCTACTTTATTTACTTGTGAATGCATCGCAACTCCATTGATATGGGTTGAAAATATAAAATGTGCATCATCAATGTGGTAATAAAAAGGACGTTGACCCATTTGGTCGCGCGCGCAATATAATTCTTGGGAAGTTTCATTCCAAATCACAAATGAAAAATCACCATTAAGGTGTTTGACAAAATCATGACCAAATTTAAGGTACAATGCCAGCACCAATTGGAATGGATTTTCTTTTTCTTGGAAATTTTTATTCTTCAGTAAATCAATTAATTCATCGGTATTGTACAAACGTATTTCCCCGCTAATTACCAAACCATTTGGTACGTCCTCATAAATTCCGTTGGGCGAAATTTTGTTTTCACTAGTAGAGGCAGCAAAGAGGTAAAGATTATTTTTAGAATACTCAGTTATATGCTCTAGTTCGAAGTTGTTAAAATGGTGAGTTATTTGAACTCCAAGTTTGTTTGGACAGTCAATTCTATTTCTGTTGGAAATTCCTCCGGTTAATCTCATAAGTTAAAAGATAGGTTGCCCCAAAGTATTGATGTAATTTAACTTTAACATCACCGCTTTATGATCTTTTAAGAGCGTGTTAATTTGTTCTTTATTCAGTTCTTCTTTCCAAGACCCAGTTTTTCCTTTTCTAAAAAAACGCTCACTTTTTTTGTTTTTTTCTTTAAATCCATCTTTTTCTTCTGCTTTTTTTAGTTTGTCAAATGCACACGCATCCAAAGCGTTTTGAATTTGTTCCTCGCTTTTGTTTAACTTAAAAAAGGCAACGATTTTTTTAAATGTTGTTAATGGTTCTGCTTTCATGTCTTCATAACGAACCACTAATACTGGAATTTCGGATTGGTTTGTCCACGATTCGTAATGTTCTCCCCAAGTAAGCAATCTTTGTTGCAATTGATTTCTAACTCCTTTCGAGGTGTCACAAAATGCATACGAACTTTTCGCCATCAACGGGATCATTTTTTCAATACTTATACCATTGTGATGCGCGAAGGACACAGAAACATCCAATGGGTTTCTGACCAAATACAATGCACCAAGGCTGATATCTTCGGGAATTAAAGGGTGTCCAGATGGTAAAAAAGTATACGCATCATGTGTTTTAATGAACCATTCATCTTTTTTAATTTTTTCAGCGAAATACCGAAACGATTCAGGCCTTAATTCTTCCAACTCATTGATTGTAAAATCGGTACTTTCCATTCCTATATAATCTTCTACTAAGTTTCGAGCAGAAGCTATTGGTCCTCCTATTAAGTTGTTGATGTCAATATTTTTATCATCCCCTTGTAAAAGATGCGTTAGAAAAGCTCTTGTCCACGTGTTTCCAGATTTAGGATAGGATGCCAACCAAAATATTTTTTTGTTCATAAAAAAAGGAATCAAATAGTAGTGATCAAATTTTCCATGAAATCCGAAAAGTCTTTCGGTTTTGTAATGTCTGGTCTATTCACTTGAAACACTTTGATTTTAGATGCTAATGATGTGCTCAATTTAAAATGTGAAGCTTCTTTTCCAATACCCTTCACAAGATTTCTTCGAAAAGTATTTTTGTTAAGGGCTTCAAATGCCTTTAATCCAACAATTGATTCATAATTTAATTGATTTCCAGCGGGATTTAAAATGAAAACTGCTTTTAGCGGTAGGAATTCAATCTTATTGCATCGATTGATTGGAAAACTGTATTTTTCAATTTCGTTGCGTAATTGTCGAAAATCAGTGGTTTCATAACCGTATTTTTCAAGACTTTCAGACCATAGTTTAAGGTGCATATATCCTGGATAAACGGAAGGTTCATTTTGATCATTGAGAAAAACTGAGCTTATGTCATCATTTAAGATTTCATACCCTTTTCGGTACAATCCCAATGAAATGGTTGACTTTCCTGCACCGGAATTACCAGCTATTAATACTGAATAATCCTTAACTTTAATACAACAAGAATGCAATGGTAATAATTCATGTTTATGTAAAAGTACTCCCATTATTGATGATAAAATATAAATACGTACAGCATCCACTTGCACATTTTCGTATGGTTCGACAACTACTTCGTTTTTGTTTTTCAACCAATATCGGGCAGCGTGTTTAATATCAAGTAAATACTCATCCGGGTTAGCTTGATGAAATACTCTTTTAAAACTTGGGTTTTCCAAATTTTCAGGAGTATTTCCATAGTAGATGAAAACAGTTGGTGTTCCTTCTTTTTCCATCAATTCTGGAAATTTAATTTCAGAAGCGATGTAGAGACCGTTTGTGAAGTAATTATAAGGGTAATGCTTCATACTTAAATTTAGTTTGGAAATTACCGAAAAAGTTAATCCCTTTTAAGTAAAATCTTTTCATCAATCATTGTTTGAATAAAAGGTAAAACTTCATTTTGACACTGATCTTCGCTTAAGTTGTAGGTATTTGCTAACTTTACTAAAAGATCTTCGATGCTTTTTTCTTCCTGTAAAAGGTTCCAAATATAATTCCCCGTTGGATTCATTCCATAATAGGTGCCATTTTCGATACTCATCATTACAGTCTCACCATCTATATCATTGACCAAAATTTCTGAATTTCGATAAAGAATTTGATTTTTTTCTATCATGTTATTAAGGAATTAATTTATAAAGCAAACAAAAATACAAAAAAGATGGTGAAGACCTCAAATCTTTATTTAATACTATTTCTTTTGATTTACAACAAAATTCTTTTTTCTCCAATGTTCAAAAGTAAAACTGCTTAATAAAATCTTCCCAAACTGTTTTCTGAATTCTGCTTGATTATTTGCTACTTCAAGTTTATTTTTTAGGGCTTTAATTTTTTTTGAAGTGGAAAGTTCTTTTAATTCCGGGAAGGTACCATTGATTAATTTGTCATTTTTTTGCGCCAATTCTTTGGTTTTCTTAATCAAAGTAATCGATTCAGAGTATGTAATTTGGTTTGCTTCATATTTTTGCAGTAATTTACATTTGAATTTAGCACAAATCAAAGGTCTTTTTGGACTTTCTGAAGTATAAATAGTACAAACACAATTGTTCAGAAATTGACAAGGTAGTGAAAATACACTTTTTTCACGTTTATCTATTTTTATTATTTCAGTTGGAAACAACTCATCAATTACCTCATTAGGTTCAATATTCGCCCAGTTAAACAATGTTCCATTACAACACAAACCACATTGAATACAAATATTGTTTTGGGATGCTAAATTCATGTTCAATTAACTAAATGTTTTGGTTAAAATTAGGCATTTAGTTTTTATTATTTAGTTTTGAGAGTGTTTAACAGAAATATTTTAAGTTCAATTAATATGAAGCTTAACTTACATTTTGGTTTATGGTGATTTGGCTAACAGGTTTATCAGGTGCTGGTAAAACTACTTTGGCAACTGAA
>CALPOI020000137.1 GCA_943325145.2 Candidatus Planktophila lacus
CAATAATTCTGGGCTTTCTTTAATGGCAATTCCAAAATTCAGAAAAGGAGAGAATTTCATCGATGAGGATGGAATGGAACATGATTTTGAAGAATATACATTCCCCCCAAAACAATCACTCTCTTACGCATTTTGTTCAGATACTGCGTATGATGCATCTATTTGTTCTTACTTTCATGAAGCTACAGTTTTATATCACGAGGCGACATTCCTGGAAAAAGATAAAGATCGTGCAAAAGCTACTTTTCATTCAACAGCTCTTCAAGCAGCGAAAATTGCATTGGATGCAAAAGTTAAAAAGCTCTTAATAGGACATTTAAGCGCAAGATATGATTCTGGTTTAGAACATGAAATTGAAGCTGCTAAAATTTTCACAAATGTTAGTACCGTAAAAGATTTAGAAACAATTACTCTCAGATAAACTGAATACTTCTTGACTAAAGAAGTTAACTTTTATGATGCAAAGAGTAATAAGGATGTGAATAATCAATCAATTCTTCCAAAGTTAGGTGATGTATGGCTTCATCAATCGAATGCGGTGAGATAGTATTCAGTTCGTCGTACAACATTTGAAGTGAATATGATTTTTCTGATAACAATTTAATAATCGATTCTACGACTAACTTTTTGGACAAAGACACTAAACTCGTTGATTTACAATAGTCACATTTGCCACAAGGCACACTATCTTGACCAAAATACGCCAACATAAATTGTTCACGACAGTGAGGTAGAAGTAAATAATCTTTTGCTTTTTCCCAACGATGAATTGCTCTTTCTTTTCGTAATTGATAAACTTCCGGCGTCAATCGAATGTAATCATCTGGTAACCTTTCATGCAAGAATGTAACTTTCGGTAGACTATTAGACCAATTGATGTCAATTATACCGTTTTGTTCCAAAAATTTAAGTTGATTTTGAACCTCTTGAAGAGAAATTTTTAATTTTTCAACAATTTTTTTTTCGTTTATTACACAAAAATTCTCAAAGATACCAGGGGAATTTCGTGTTATATATTGGATAATTGGAGAAACTTTATCGTATTTTATTTGAAAACTGTATACTAATTTGTTGTTTACAGAAAATTTCATTCGAGTGGGGGCGTAACTTCCTTCGTCGAAATGAAGATCTCCATTCATTTCTAAAATTTTCAAAGACTCAAAAGTTTCTACAATATCTAGTTTGAAATTCGAACAAAATTCTGACAATGAAAATGAGAAAGTTTCGCCTTTTCCTGAACCTATCGCAAGTTTTAAAAAATTATAAAGCGCTCGAAGTGTTGATTTTATGACTGAAATATCGGGGGACTTTTTATCAATCAAGTAATCATTTCGTTCAATATCTTTTTCAGAAAAAAGTACAAAAGTTCTCGCTTCTTTTCCATCTCTTCCAGCTCTTCCAGCTTCTTGAAAATAAGCTTCTAGATTCATAGGGAACTCATAATGTATTATATACCTAACATTCGGTTTATCAATCCCCATACCAAAGGCATTGGTGGCAATCATTAATGGAACCTGATCATTCATCCATTGATCCATCATTTTTTTTCGTTGGTCACCATCTAAACCTCCATGATAAATACCACAATTTATTTTATTGGATATCAAAAAATTAGCTAAATCTTTAACGCTTTTTCTAGTCTGGCAATAAATGATACCTGAAAGCTGAGGGAATTTAGATACCCAATTTAAAATTGTTTGTTCTTTTACAACTACTTCCTTAATTTCATAACTCAAATTTGACCTTTTAAATGATGCTTCAAATTCTAATGGTTGGTTCAATTTAAGTTTTTCACAAATTTCGTTCTTAACAAAGGTTGTCGCCGTAGCTGTTAAAGCCATTATTGGTACTTCTGGATGGATTTCTCTTAACTTACTTATTTCTAAATAAGTTGGACGGAAATCATGTCCCCATTCAGAAATACAATGCGCTTCGTCAACAACGATTAATGCTACTTGCATTTGTTTGAATCGTTCTATGAATAACTTCGTCTGAATTCGTTCGGGCGAAATATATAAAAAATCAAAGGCACCAAATTTAGCATTGTCTAAAAGTGTATCAATTTCACGAAAACTTTGAAGACTACTGATCATTTGAGCACGAATGCCTTTTTTTTCAAGTTGTTCTACTTGATCGTTCATTAAAGCGATGAGTGGGGTAACCACAATTGTTATACCTTCCCTTGCTAATCCCGGAATTTGAAAACAAACAGATTTACCTCCACCTGTAGGAAGTAGTGCAAAAACATCTTTTCCATAAATACTTGCTTCGATGATTTCTTCTTGCAAGGGCCGAAAAGAAGTATGCCCCCAATATTTTTCTAAAAGTTCAAAACTTTTACTCATACCTAGAAAATACGTATTGTAATTATTCTGGCTTTGTACAATGTAATTTCATGATTGGTTGAACAGACTTATCACCCAATTCATCTGCTTTTGCAAAATCAGAACAACCATTTTCTTTGTCACCAGTTTTAATTTTTGCTAAACCTCTAGAAACGTACGCTTTACTGAAATCAGATTTCAATGAGAGAGCCTTGTCAAAATCTGTTATTGCATCAGAGTATTTACCAAGTCCACTGTAAGCATTGCCTCGCTCAAAATAAGCTTCAGGCATACTATTATTGATGCTCAAAGCTTTAGTAAAATCTTCAATCGCCCACTTGTAAAAACCAACTGACAAATTAGAAAACCCCCTATTGAAATAGGCGATGGCTAATTTTTTGTTTATTTTAATTGCTTTATTGAAATCTTTTATAGCTTCCTTATATTCACCAAGCATATTCTTCGCTTCACCAATGCGATTCAACGTTTCACTTGATTTTGGGTTGATTGTTAATGCTTTAGAATAATCAGAAATGGCACCTCGATAATCACCTAATTTCGATTTTGAAATACCACGGTTCACAAAAGCCTCTGTGAAATTCGGATTAATTTTTAATGCTTTATTGTACTCATTGATAGCAGATTTATGATTTCCTTCTGCGCTTTTTGTAAGACCAAGATCCAAATATTCTTCAGCTGTTTGGCCGAAAAAAAGTCCAAACATACAAACAAAAAACAAAGCAATGTAATACTTCATAAATTCTATATTTAGTGTAAATATAAGAAAAAAGGTTCTATTTAATTCTCTATTTGATTGATTCGACATGTATTTACATCCTTAAGATAAGCATTATTCGTATATTTATGACAGCAAAAAAGAATCAATGTACACCATTTTAATAATTATTGTAATAAGTGTTATTTCCATAATAGGATTTAAAGATCAACAACTTTCATCTAAGTATGCTTTTTCTCCTTACTTGTGTAAACATCAACAGCAGTATTATCGTTTTTTTTCACATGTATTCGTGCATGCTGATTGGCAACATTTACTTTTTAACATGATTTCTTTTTACATGTTCGGTGAGTTAATTGAGAATTCATTTTTACTCAACTATGGCATCTCAATTGGAGCAGTACATTACTTTGTACTTTTTTTTGCTGGTGGACTTTTCTCTACAATCTGGCCATACATTACACATCAAAATAATTCGAATTATATTTCTGTAGGTGCTTCTGGGGCAGTATCGGCAATTATTTTCGCAGGTGTTTTATGGAATCCAACTATGCAAATGGGATTGATTTTTTTACCTATTCCTATTCCAGCTTATATTTTTGGACCACTTTACCTTGCTTTCGAATATTGGGCATTTAAGAAGTCCGCAACAAATATTGCCCATGATGCTCACATAGGTGGCGCTTTATTTGGAATTGCTTATACATTATTGATTAACCACCAAAAAGGTATCGACTTTATTCATTTAATTTTCTAATAAGATGGAAAATCTATTTGTTAACAACAACGGTAAAGTATTACCTAATGATGGCGCTACAATTGCGGCTGGAAATAGATCCTATCTTTATGGTGACGGGTTGTTTGAAACAATTCGGATCATGAATGGTCAACCAATAAATGTTCTGAACCATTTTAATCGAATGATAGAAGGAGCGCATGCACTTAAATTAAGAATACCTTCTTATTTTACGCCTGGATTTTTTAACGAACGTATCATTGAACTGACTAACCTGTCTGGGATAACAGAAGGGGGGAAATGTCGAATTTCATTGGATAGAGCAATTGGCGGAACTTACATTCCTGATACCAACGAGGTAAATTATTTTATCGAAGTTTATCCCTATGATTCCAATTATTTTGAGTTAAACTCAAAAGGTTATGAAATTGATATCTATACAGAAATAAAAAAACAAAAGAATTTTTTATCCAATTATAAAACTAAAAACGGTTTGTTATATGTTATGACAGCCATTGCAGCGAAAGAAAAACACCTAGATGATTTACTCATTGTGAATGAAAAAGATGCAATTTTAGAGAGTTCTAATTCGAACTTATTCCTTGTCAGTAATGGTGTTTTATATACACCTAGCTTAGAGGAGGGTTGTTTGGCTGGTACAATGCGGATGCAAATTATTAATTTAGCAATTCAACATGGAGTAAAGGTTTACGAGTGTACAATCTTACCTCAAAATTTATTGGCAGCAGAAGAAGTTTTTTTGACAAATGCCATTCGAGGAATTGTGTGGGTAGGGGGGTATCGTACTAAAAGATATTTCAATACGTTAGGAAGAAAATTACAAGCTTACCTCAATGATTATTGGGAAAATATTTTAGAAGAAAAAGAAAATTAACTAAAAACTAAATTGTGAACAACTTTAAAGAATTAGGAGTAGAAGATTATATAATTAAAGCATTAGTTGAAAATAATATTATAGAACCATCTGAAATTCAATTAAAAACAATTCCTTTTTTACTCGAGAATAAAAGTGATTTTATTGGTCAAGCGCAAACAGGTACTGGAAAAACTGCTGCTTTTGCAATACCTATTTTACAATCAGTTGAAGCTCAAGATGCAACAATTCAAACGTTAATTTTAGCACCAACGAGAGAATTATGCCAACAAATAAATAAACAGTTTTTTAAACTTACTAAGTACACTCAAGGTGTTTTTAGTAAAGCAGTTTACGGAGGAGAAAAAATTGAACTACAAATCAATGCATTAAGAAAACCTACTCAAATTATTGTTGCAACACCCGGTAGATTAATCGATTTACTTGAACGTGGCGCAATAAGTCTTACCAATGTTAAAACGGTTGTTTTAGATGAAGCAGATGAAATGCTGAAAATGGGATTTCAAAAAGAGGTAGACATTATACTTAATAAAACGCACAAACAAAGTTTTACATGGTTATTCTCAGCAACAATACCGAATGAACTTGAAGAAATGATCGAAAAATATCTTTCAGAAGATGTTAAACGAATTCAGGTAAATAAAATTAAGTCAATGAATGTTTCGATTGAACATCAGTTTTTTATTTGCCCACCTAAACAAAAAATAGAGTATTTATCTTTCTTTTTAAAAACTCAAAAAAACAAGTCTGGTATCTTTTTCTGTAGAACCAAAGCTACAACACAATTTTTAGCAGATAAACTTCAAAAATTAAACTGTAATGTTGGTGCACTTCATGGTGATTTAGATCAAAAGGAGAGAGAAAAAGTATTGAGAATGTTTAAGAAAGGAACCTATCAATTTATTGTTGCGACTGACATCGCTGCCAGAGGTTTAGACATTAATGATTTATCATTTGTAGTTCATTTTGAATTACCTGATCAATTAGAGAATTATGTTCATAGAAGTGGAAGAACTGGGCGGGCTGGTAAATTAGGTTTATCGATAGCATTTATTGAATCTAAAGAAATTCGTTTAATCCGAACACTAGAAAAAGATTTAGGAATTAAATTCCATGAAATTAAGTAGGACTCTATTTAACATAATATATGGGTGTTTATAGCCAAATTTGTCCTTGTGGATCAGGAAGTAGTTACATAGACTGCTGTGAACGTATTCATAATAACATCAATTTAGCAAATAATGCGCTGGAATTAATGCGATCTAGGTATGTGGCATTCGTTTATCAAAATGGAGATTTTCTAGAATTAAGCCATCATCCTTCAACTAGATCCAATTTTTCTAAAAGAAAAACCATGAAATGGGCAAAATCTGTAAATTGGTTGAAATTAGAAATAATTTCTTTTTCTGAATTAACTGAAGTGAATGCAACAGTTTTGTTCAAAGCATTTTATATTGAAAAAGGAAAAATAGAGTTCATTTACGAACATTCCACATTTACCAAAGATTTGGGTCATTGGACATATTTCGATTATCTATCAATTTAAGATATATTAATTTTGTCTTATAATTAATATTATGTTAAATAGGATATTGTGTTAAAACAGCTAGCTCAAAACCTAGCTGTTTTAATATTTACAATTTATCAATTAAATCTACCAATCGATTCGAGTACCCC
>CALPOI020000138.1 GCA_943325145.2 Candidatus Planktophila lacus
ATTTAGCAACATCACGTCTAGAAATTCCTACTTTTTCGTTTTGCTTCAAAATCAGCAAAACTCTCAAACGTTGACCAATAAAAGGTATCGATTGTTTGAGAAGATTTTTTATTTCTTTCTCGGTTTCCTTAATAACCAAAATTTTCGCAAGTGCCATAATAACTAATATAATATAGACCAAATATAACATAAAAAAACCAATTATCAAAATTGGTATATATTATATTTTTGTTTGGTATTAGTATTCCAATTATGGAAAGAGTGGTTGAAATAATGGTAGTAACAGGCAAAAGCTAACGCCATTCTCGTACCTTATTAAAAGAATGAAAACCCACTTCAAAAAGGAAGAATACCAATAGTTTTGCCAATACATGGGTTTAGATGAGGTCATAATTTCAGAGATGATTAAGTAGAAAATCACATTAATACTAATGCTGTTTTCACTCATAGATTTTAGATAGATTTGTTAGTATTTAGTGTTTCTATTTCTTATTTTTACATCAGAAATTAGTTCTTTTTTTAATAGCAAAATCTATCAAAATTCAAGCGAACATCAAAGCGAACAAATGTTAGATTTTCTTTAAATTACTATAATTGAGTGTGTTTATAACTTTATAAGTGACCCAGCGGGATCACTGAAACAAAACTAAACCTCTTGATTTTCAAGAGGTTTTATTGTTTTCAGGCCTACAGGGGGTAAACTTCAGTGTAATCATTTTCTTTTCTCCGAATCAACCCAAAGGTTATGAATACTCAAACGTTCAAAAAATAACAATTCACGAATTTTATAATTAAATATAAAGAGTATCTTTAAATTCATTTAATTATAACCCATGTTGAGACTAAAATTAATTTCCCTATTATTACCTCTCTACATAATTGGCTATGGACAAAATAACTCTCAAACTAGTGATACTAAAAAAGATACTGATATTTCAAAGTTACCTACAACTATCGAAATACCGACTGTAAAAATTGGATCACAAGCATGGATGACAAAAAATTTAGATGTAGTAACATTTAGAAATGGTGATTCTATTTTCCATGCAAAAACCATCACAGAATGGGAACAAGCTGCAAAAGCTAAAAAACCTGCATGGTGTTTTTTTCTTCAAGATCCTAAAAATGGAGCTCGAACTGGGAAACTATATAATTGGTATGCTATAACTGACCCTAGAAACATTGCTCCGAAAGGATTCCATGTTCCGAACGAAGATGACTGGAATAAATTAATCAATTTTCTTGGTGGTGAAGAAGTGGCAGCTCCAAAAATGCGTTACGGAAAATTATGGGGGGACTCAATTCTTATAACAAGCCCTAAAGGCATGTTTGGTGCCTTACCTACAGGATGGTTAAAATATACTGAATCAAAATCTGAATTTCTTAACGACGGAGCCTATTGGTGGAGTACAATTCCTTATTCGCCCAAAATTGCATGGACTAGGTACTTAGTGTTTAAATCAATCCAAGTAAAAAGTTTTTGCTACAACAAAGGAAGTGGATTGGCTGTTAGGTGCTTGAAAGACTAAAGATACTTTTTCTTACTTTCGTCAAAATTCAAAACCGAAGACTTTGTCTTTTTTCCTAAAGCCTTGCTAATAATCTTCATGTTGTAAAAAGCATTTTCAGTTTTTTCAAAAGTTAAATCTGTTGTTCTAGATTCATCAATATTCATCCCGCCAGATTCATCAAACTCACCAAAAACATCTGCTTGTGTATAACTCTTTTCTCCTTGATAAATTGACACTACTTCATTATCAATAATCCCAATTAACTCTCTTCCTGATTCTTCTACACCACTTTGCGCATAACCTCCAACCAAACTAACAGCTAAATTTGTCCTACCAAACTGATAAACCCCTTCTATATCTGCAGGTTGACCAAAACCAAAACCTCCACCCAAATCTTTCTTAATCGACTGGAGTTGCCATGAACCATCAAAATATTTCATCAATGCTACGCTGGTTGTTCCTATGGACATATGTACATCATTCGGATTAGTTATTCCCAAAACAGAAAAAACAAATTCATCCTTACCAATGGTATAAAATTTTCTAACAAGAATTGAAAAGGTTGGCTTTAAGTTAGGATACTCAGAATTGATAAAATCACTGCCTAAACTCTTAACAGTTATCCCGTACAATTTTATCATTTCTTTATCAGATATAGAATGTATCGGTTGTTTTATTATAGTCAAAGTACTTGCTGAAATCGAATCAGCAATGCGTTTTTCCTCATTCACTCGATCTAACTCCGCTTGAACTAAAGCAAGTTTCTCTTTCTGTAACCTTAACGCGCGCTCCGAATCAGACTCTCCACAACTTATAACACCAATAAAAATAAAAAAACTTAAAAAATAGATTAACCTATTCATAATAAATATCTTAAAAAAACTAATTTACCTCAACATTTCCCAACACCCAGCCTTCTCCATTATTTGTCATCACTTTTAACCAAATATACCAAAAACCACCCTGTTTCTCAATCCCTCCAATTTCTTTTAACTGAAGTCCAGACGGATTTTTACATACTAATTTAGAAGTAATAGAAGATGATTCGTAAAGACTTGAATTGAAAGAAGTTAATTTGAAACTAAAATTTGATAAAGAAAAAACTTCTTTGTTCAAAGTTACTTTAGTTGAATCAGATGAAAAAATCAAATCAAACTTAGACTCATTCACACACATTTCTGGACCTTCACCACTTCCTCCGCAATTATCAAAATACAAGTAATTTCCTTTAATTCCTTTATTTGTCTTTACACCGTTGAAGTAGGAAAATAATCCGTACTCATTGGAACAATCGGTAGCAAAACCAGTACAATTATCCTGATTTACACAAATTATAACTCTACTATCACACATTTCATCTCCAAGGCCTACATCTCTTTTAGAGTAGTATTTTAAGACAATCTTTAATTCTTCTAACTCTTCAGTTTTGACCTCTTGTTTTTTATTTACATTCTCTTTAGGAACGCTAACTTGTTTTTTATTAGTACAGTTTACAAAAATGAACACACCAAACAAACAAGAAATAAAAGCAAATAAATAATTTTTCATTTTAAAAAATTTGATTAATAATTAAGACGTAGATATAAAATAATTTTACCAATAAAGCTCTAAAAAACACTGCTATTGTAATCTATAACATATATTGAAGAAAGATTTCATATAAATCTAATCAAAATTATAAAAAATCACAAGCAATCAATAAAAAAATCAATCAACCGTAATTTTACGTTCCAAGACTTCATTTTTACAATAACTGGAAAGTTCTTGTCGAATTTTATATTCACCTGGATTAGCAAATAAATGTTTTGGATTTAATTCCATGGAACGAATCCCGTCTCCAAAATCCCATTCCAATTGATCGAAATTTTTGGCATTAGAAACCAATTGCAGGGCTTTGTCTTTTATGATTATATCGAACCCTGGTTCAATTGATTTTTGTTTCGGTATATACCTCCAACGTGCTAAATTATTTAAAACAATTTTGGTGGCTGCCAATTCAATCGCTTCACGATGGAAAGGTTCAATAACTATTTTCGCTTTGTTTTTATAAGGTGTTTCGCCAAAAATTGTAGTGTAGAACGTACATGCAGACAAATAAGAGCCTGTCAAAATAGGGTGAAATCTATCTGGATCGTACAAATTAATAATCGGATAAGAATCTCGAACTTCTTTCCAAACCATACCCACCGGTACAACACCAGCATTGAACATATCTGCAAAACGTAAATATTGTCGTTCAATTCGTAATTGCATGGAGTCGTAATGAGCAATCGCCTTCCACTTTGGATTTCCGTTTTTATAGCCCCATGTCATGTAAAACAATACACGAGAACAAGGTGAATGCAACCGAATACTATCAATAATTCTTTTAGCAAATGGCAAGGTTAACGTATCCACTTTTCCATCTGGCTGCGCAAATTCATTGCTATGCCCCTGTAAAACAATGTAATCCCATTTTTTTGATTTAATCATTTCATAGGTTCTTTGCCTTCCCGAATGAAATTTTAAATCTTTACCTCCAGTAACTGCTGTATCAACATGCATTGTTTTTCCATTGGCACTAGCAATGTCCTTTAAAATTCCTGGCATGTAATTGTAAAAAGTAAAACTGTTTCCAATAAATAAAACAGATGTTTCTTGTTGCGCAATCCCATGTGATACAACCCCTAGAAAAAGTAAAACAACAAAATATTTAAGACGTAGAACTGACTTTCTCATTAACTTAATTTTAACGCGAATTTACAATATATCGGTTAAATCTTTCGAAAACAGAACTACTTTTCAACAAAAAGGTCTTTCTTCATAGATGAAAACAATAGTTCCCCGTTTAAATTAATATAAAAAATATCGTCTCCTTGTATGGCCTGAATAACTCCATTATCCAACACATGAATAGCTGAATAATTTCCTGGTAATTTTAATTGCCCTTTTGAATTTATAATTGTATAACTTGGCAATTGAATTTCTTCAATTAAATTTTCTGTTAAATAAGTTAATTTTCCTTTATTTGGCAATGCAATGTGTTTTCCTTCTTTATCAATCATCGAAAACCCTTTTGATTTTTGTACTATCGCTGTAGACTTTTTAAATGGTGTCGCAAAATCAAAACTTGAATTAAACGCATCAACCAACGAATCATCTAAAAAGAAATATCCTTGTTTATCTTGATAAACTATTAACGAATCATAATTGAAATCCCCAACAAATTTACCAGAACTTCTTTTTACCATTCCAGTTGTGATATCAATCAATACCCATTGTTTTTTTTCTTTTTCGTAAAAACTAAATTTATTATCTCCATGGAAAGCGACTTTTTTATGTGTTTCCTTTTCATCCAAACAAACTTTCCCATAACTATCATAAACTGCAACTTGTCCGTTTGTTTGAGCCACTAACACATACAAACCTTTCAATTGAACCGATTTATTATTTTGTTCTGCACCAATCAATTCTCCTTTTTCTGAATAAATTACGGACGCATTTTTTGAGAGTAAAACCCCTCCGTGATAAATATCCAATCGTTTAACAGCTTTCCATTTAGCAATCAATTTAAATTCGGATGAGTAAATTCTTAATTTATTATTGTGGTGAATCGCAATGTTTCCACTTGTTTTATCAAACAGCACTTCAGATTCCTTACATTTCAATAATGGTTGAAATTCTAAGTTATAAATCAATATCTCTTCATTATTTTCAGCAACTATAAAATTTCCAACTCTTTCAATTTTACTTGAATGAAAAGGTAGTAATGTATCGTTTTCTAATGACACAACTCCAACTACTTCTTTGCTTTCAGCAGTAAATACAGATTCAGTTAGAAATTCAATAGGTTTTGATTTAGTCTTTGCTACTATCTCTAATTGAGCATTTAAAATCACAAACTCTTTATTGATTTTTTCTACAAGGTAATCGAATTTTAAAAATTTATTTGCCTTTGTTGATCCTAATATGTGATTGTTTTCATCAATTACTAAATTGTTTTTTTCACCTACAAACAACTTATTTTTCTCACCAGCAACCTTAAATTGATACCCATTTAGGGGGAGTACTCTAAAATCTTTGTCATAATATACTTTTTGAACACTGTTTTTTCCTGCAATAAACAAAGTGTCCCCTAATTCAGAAATTCGTTGTAACGAGTGGTAAACTGGAGGGATAACAATTGAATCAGTAGTAATTATACCAAAACGGTTGCTTATTCGATAAATAGCTGTTCCTAATTTATAATCTTCCAGAGCATCTACCCCATTCTTAAAAATACTTTTTCCATCTTTTGTTAGATAATTCCATTTTGCATCCACTAATTCATAGGATTTAGTTAGCTCAAGTCTGATCTTTGAAAAACGATTGTAATCTTGAACTAGATCACGAAATTTATTGGAAAAATCTGAAGAAAAATTAGCATCCTTTAATTCACCATCTTCAGCATATTTTACAGCATAATTTTTAGCTTCAGAATAAAAATTTACATTTTTAATTGTACCATCTGAAAACAATAACCCAAACCCATCTTTCGTTAAAACACGTGCAAAATTTCTATTTTGGTAATCTTGCTCGAAGATCGAATACACTTTTAAATTTGGTATTCGTTGAATCGTTTGATGATTAATAACATCAAACACTCCAATAAATCCATTCTTTAAATTCAACGTATTTTCTAAAAAAGGATTAACACACCTACTCTGTGATGAAAAAGAGATTTGAGGCAAAAAGGTCAATGAAGTATTCTCCATGTACTTTAATGCTTTAAATATTGGTTTGATTTTAATTGAATCATTGCGTTTAAACCCCCATGAATTCACTATTGACCCTTTCAAATTCGAGTTTTTTCTATAAGTAGTATCCAAAAA
>CALPOI020000139.1 GCA_943325145.2 Candidatus Planktophila lacus
ACTAGTTTAGCGACAATCGCCACTGGAAAAATTACTCAATATAAATCGGATAGCGTTCTAATTGAATGTCAAATTACAAATGATGGAAAACTTCCTATATTAGCAAAAGGAGTCGTTTATAGCGAAACATCAAATCCTACGTTAATAAATTCAAAAACACTAAATGGTACTGGTAAAGAAGCATTTACTGCAGTCATTAAAAATGGATTAATACTAGGCAAAAGCTATTATGTGAAATCTTATGTAACCAACTCAAGAGGTACTGCTTATGGAAATGAATTGAAATTTACGGTAACAAATGACAACGTAGTTACAGTAAACTTACCAACCGTTTCTACTGAAAATGCAACTTCAATTACACCAACTTCTGCAACGATCTCATCAATTATAATTACTGATGGAGGTGCTGAAGTAACGGAAAGAGGTATCGTATTCAGCACGAATACAAACCCAACTCTTACGGATACAAAACTTACAAACACAGGAACGGGCATTGGAATCTTTTCAACAAATATTACCAATTTATCCCCTTCAACCACCTACTTCGTAAGAGCTTACGCAACTAACTCAAAAGGCACAGCATACAGTAATCAAATTTCTTTTACCACTTTAACAGGACAATCATTTGTTTCATATTCAAACGATATAGCTCCAATCTTAAGTGTACAATGTACTGATTGCCATAACAATCTGAAGAATCATAGCGGAGTTACAAATTGGGCTTCAAAATCATTAACAGAAATGAAGAATGGTAATATGCCACCAAGCGGTCAACTTCCAACTGGATTTATTTAAAAGTTTGAAGATTGGATTACACAAGGAAAGAAAAACAATTAAATTAAAAACAACCGATTATGAAAAAGATCATTTACCCAGCTTTTGCAGCAATTATTTTAGTTTCTTCTGCATTTATGACTTACAACCCGCAAGAATGGAAAATTACCGATGATTATTCCATTAAATTTAAAAGCAAAGACCCATCAGGTATCTTTAAAGATTTTAAAGGGGAAATAAAATATGATGCAAATGATTTAGGAAATTCAAAATTTGACGTTTCCATTGATGTATCATCCATAAGTACTGGGAATGGGATGATGAACAAAAAAGCACAAACAGAGGAATGGTTCAACGCTGAAAAACATCCTCAAATTAAATACATTAGTTCAAAAATTGATAAATCAGATAAAGGAATTGTTTTATTTGGTGATCTAAAAATTAAAGGGAAATCCAAACCTACCAAAATCAATGTAAAAGTGAGCGAAAGTGGAAACAAAGCAACTTTTTCAGGAACATTTAATGTCGACCGAATGGATTTTGGTGTTGGTAAAAAAAGTGAATCTGTGCCAGATGTACTAAAAATCGAATTTGAAATCCCAGTTATTAAAAAATAAACCATGGAATTATTTAAAAAATCACTCGTTATCGGCATCTTATCGGGAGTTCTCTCAGGAGTAGCGTGCCTTATCTTTACAAAAATTTACCAAGAAGCGTTGTACCTTGACTTCTCAAAAATTGTATCAACCTCCAACTTATTTGGTGCTAGTATCTTCGCTTGTACGCTTGCATCCATTGGTTTTTGGGGACTGAAAACATTGCTCCCAAAAATTGGAGAACTAATTTTCAATTTGTTGTTTGCGATTTTAAGCTTTGCAAGTATCGTTGGACCAATTGGATTTAAATTACCTTTAGACTTCGAATTTCCTGAAATGTTCCCTGGTTATGCAATACCCATGCATTTCTTTCCTGCTTTAATCTGGTTTACATTAAGACCACTGATTAAAGATGCCAATCCCAACTTACTAAATTTTATTAAGTAAGCTTTTTGAAAATTAAAACACTAAAAATACTTCCATTAACAGCATTGATCTTATTCTCGGTCAATGCTGTTTTTTCTCAATCGAATACGATTGGAAGTTGGAATATTCTGAACATAAAATACCAATATTCTGAACGTTTAAGTTTATTCGGAGAAGGACAAATTCGATCGTTAAGTTTCTACAATAACTTTCACTACTTTGAATACAAAGGTGGATTTACGTTTAAACTACACCCCAACACTTTATTTACCTTAGGAACTGGAAATTATCAAACCTTTAAAGAAGGGGGAAACTTTATTCGTCCGAAAAACAATGATGAACTTAGAATTTGGCCTCAAATAACATTATTTCAAACAATTAATCGGTTAACGATAGAACAACGGTACCGTTTAGAAATGCGATGGACGTCAAATGGATATAAAAACAGGTATCGTTATCGATTGGGTCTGAAATATCCAGTACCAATCGCTCTTTCAGGATCAAAAAAATTAGCAGTAAATCTTTCTAATGAATTATTTTTTACCGATTCTGAGCCCTATTTTGAACGTAATCGAATTCTCGGAGGTATAGAGTATAAACTATCAGAATTCACTTCCATACAACTTGGATACCTGCATCAATTAGATTATAAAATCAACGATGAAACTGGTCGAGATTTCTTACAGCTAGGGCTATCTTTTGAACTAAAAAAATCCAAAAAAGAGATAGAATAAACTTTATCCGTAAATAGTATCTAACGCTTGACAAAACTTTTCTTGCGCAATTGCGAGTACTTCAGTAGTATGTGCTTGGGAAATAAAACCAACTTCGTACCCACTTGGACCTAAATATACTCCAAGCTCTAACAATGCATGGTGTAGATGCTTGAATCCAGTCATATCTGGATTGATTTCTTCTGCTGCACGAATTGTTTTATTTTTAGCAAACGATAACCAAAAGATGGAACCAATACTTACGATTTCAAAATCGTATCCTTTAGCGGATGCGTGTGTGTTAATAGGAGCAATAAACGCTACCGTTCTATTTGCTTGGTCTTCATAGAAACCAGGAGCAGCACATTCTGTTAGTTGTGCAATTCCTGCTGCCATAGCTACCGGATTTCCTGATAATGTTCCAGCTTGATAGACATCACCATCAGGAGAAACTTTCGCCATTATAGCTTTGCTAGCTCCGTAAGCTCCAACAGGTAGACCTCCACCGATGATTTTTCCATAAGTAATCATATCTGGCTGAATACCAAATAATTCTGCTGCGCCGCCAAAAGCAACCCTGAAGCCAGAAATCACCTCATCGAAAATCAATAATACACCAAAATCAGTACATAACCTACGTAATTCTAGTAAGAATGTTTTTTCTTGAAGTAATAATCCGTTATTTGCAGGAATCGGTTCAATGATTGCACACGCTAGATCAGAGCTATATTTTTCAAAACAAGCTTTCAATGCGTCTAAATCATTCAAAGGAATTACAATCGTTTCATCTGCAAAACTTTGTGGTACTCCTGCACTTGAAGTCGCACCAAATGTTACTAATCCACTTCCCGCTTTCACTAGTAATGCATCCACGTGACCATGGTAACAACCGTCAAATTTTAATACTTTGTTTTTACCTGTATACCCTCTTGCAACACGAAGCGCAGACATGACTGCTTCTGTTCCAGAGCTAACAAATCTCATTTTTTCAATAAATGGATTTTTGCTTAATATTAGTTCGGCTAACTCATTTTCCAAACGAGTTGGCGCACCAAAACTTGAGCCATTTTGAAGCGTATTTACAATCTTATCATACACTTTTGGGTGATTGTGCCCTAAAATAAGTGGTCCCCAACTGCAACAAAAATCAATAAATTCATTGTTGTCTTCATCCCAAATTCTACACCCATCCCCTTTTTTAATAAACAATGGAGAACCATCTACTGATTTAAATGCGCGTACAGGAGAATTTACTCCACCTGGAAAATAATTTTTAGCCTTTGCAAATAATTCTTCAGAAGTAGATGTTTTCATAGTTTGTAAAATTGAAAGATTAGTAGAACAAAATTAATATATAAAGTGAAAAAAGTTTATTCAAACAACTATTTAGAACTTCTATATATAATAACAAAAAGGGCGAAACAATGTTCCGCCCTACTTTTTAAGTATCTAAAAATTAATCGTTTTTTGCTTTTAAAAGTCTATTATACTTATTCATTACATTGCTACTCAACATTTTTTTCATTGCAACCGGATTGTTAAGTATTTCACTTTCAAACTCGCCAATGTAAACAGCTTTAAAGTTCCCTGAAATTGGATGAGAAACTTGACTAAAATTTATAAAATCTATTCCTCCAAGTTGTCCATTAATTGAACCAGAGATAATAGTACCTACAGATAGTGAATTATATGTGCTAGTAAAATTCAAATCGACACTTTCTTGAAAATACATAAAACCATTTTTACCAGACAACGCTGTCATAACAATTAAAGTGTCATTTGAAGAAGCTGTAAATTTAGTATTTGACAATGTTGGTAATTGAGCGATTAAAGAGAACATAGCAGTATCAGAATTGGCATTTATCTTCTGATAAACAAAAGCTATCTGAAATTTACCTGTTTTTTTATTTTTTATAATCATTGCACCCATAGTAGAATCCTTGCCTGTTTTATCACCTGTAAACTCATAGGTAGTGGTATTTACTTTAATATTAAAACTAGAAACTCCTAAGATATTTTTTGTTGTATCCTTTGTATTTCCGGAATTATTATTTGTGGTATCCTTTGTACTTCCAGAATTATTATTTGTGGTATCAGTAGTGTTCCCATTTGATGGGTTAGTAGGTGTTGTAGTTTCTTTTTTACAAGATGCTAACGTAAAAACAGAAAGAATTGCTACTCCTAAAACTTTAAAAATCTTCTTTTTCATATAATTGTTTTTTTTCAAAATTATGAAAAGTTTTGAATAATGAAAAAAATAATTGAATCTAAATATTGTATATCAATCAACTAAAAAAGGTTACCCAAAATAGAGTAACCTTTCAAATTGGAAAATTTGTGATTAGATTTTTACAGATCCTAATAATGCTTCAGCCAATGCCTCATTCACATCACCAAACTTATTAGTATAATCTTCAGAAGCCAATTTAATCACTTCGTACGCTTCTTCTTTCCCGTAAACATGAGTAATTTCTACATTTTTTGCTGCGCCATCTAAGTCTTTGTAGGTTAAAAAGAAATGTCTCACACGATCCACTACCATTTTTGGCATTTCAGAAATATCATTGATATCCCCATACGCTTGGTCCCCTTTTAATACTGCAATTATTTTATCATCTGCTTCACCACCGTCCAACATTCTAAAACCACCAATTACCTTTGCTTCACATAGAATATTTGTATGATTGAATGAGCGTTCACTTAAAACACAAATATCCAATGGGTCACCATCACCATCAATATCAGTTCTTCCTGTTTTTTCACGTGCAAAAGCAGCTACTTTCTCGTCACAATATGTTTGAGGAACAAAACCGTACAAACATGGCATATGATTCGATAACTTTTGAGGACGATCCACCATAATATGTCCTGATGCTTTGTCAATTTCATACTTGATAGCATCTGCAGGAGTAATTTCGATAAAAGCATTTACAATCGCAGGAGATTTTTCCCCCACTTCAATTCCGTGCCAAGGATGCGCAACAAAACGTTTACTTAGAGCTTCAGTTATTTTCTTTACTTGATCTTTCATTGATTAGTCATTTAATTTCGATTCAAAGATAATTCTTAAATCTAAAAGAATAAAGAATCCTTGAAAACTAATCTTAAGCCTTCTCAATATTGTATAAAGCTAAAAGATTAAATCTTAAGTCTGAAAGCTTTTTTAATGAATCTGTACTACTATATTGACCGTTAAACTCATTAACTAAATAATCTGCATAAAGTTGTTTTATTTTTACAAAATTCACGTGCTCAGTTAAACTTTTAAAAACTTTATTAGACAACATTCCTGGCTTTTCCCCCAACGATAATCTCATCAAACTTTCAACGATTTCATTCGATAACTCAATAATCTCTTTTTCTTCCATTTTAATTTATTTTATATTTATAACTAATATTATTAATAACAGTGACTACCTAATTTACTTCTTTTCTATAGTAACGTTTGTGTAACCAATCGAGTTAAAGAATTGTTTTAATAATAGTTCAGTTCTTGCTTGAGCCTTCACCAATAAACCATCTTTTATAGCAAGTTGTCTAATTTTGTTTTCAGCATAACTCTTTATCTTTTTAACTTCATTCGGTGTCCATGTTCCTTCATCAATATATATTTCATAGTCTGATGGATTAACAATGGTTGAAATAATAGTCGCTTCTGGAATTTTAATCGATAGCGAAGAGTCTTGAGCAACAATATCAGACTCTGAAATACTTGACAAATCTGTTCCAGCCATACATGTACCTCTAGCTAATAATACAAATCGATCATTGTGGTTTGTTTTATATGTATAAAGAGTAAGCAAAACTTTTTTTAAGGTTGAATTTTTACTAGCTCTTGTGGTGTCTATGA
>CALPOI020000140.1 GCA_943325145.2 Candidatus Planktophila lacus
AAAAAAGATACACCAATTGATCAATTAAGTTATTACCTTAAACCTATTAAGGAAGGTTTTTCTATAGGTGTTTTATCTGAGGCAGGTTGCCCATGTATAGCTGATCCAGGAGCGAATCTTGTAGCATTAGCACATGAAAAAGGAATTTGGATTGCTCCAATGGTAGGTCCATCTTCGATTTTATTAGCATTGATGGGGAGTGGTTTTCACGGACAATCATTTACATTTCACGGATATCTTCCTAGAGAACGAAAAGATCGAATTCGTAAATTGAAAGAAATGGAAACCAATGTAAGAAGACATCATCAAACTCAGATTTTCATGGACACCCCATTCAGAAACATGAATGTTTTAGAAGATTTATTAAATGAATTGATGGATGACACCTTTATATGTATAGCTTCTGAATTAACAAATTACGAAGAAAATGTTCGCACAATGAAAGCAAAAGATTGGAGAGAACATGCCTATGATTTGTCGAAAAAACCAACAATGTTTTTAATTGGAAAACCACAATAAAATTATGTATCGTTTAACTCTATTACTGACATCATTTATACTAACGTTTTCAGCTTTTTCTCAAGCACCAGTTTCAATAGGCAGAATTCAAGCAAATGCAGGAATTGGTTTGGCTTCAATCGGAGTTCCTATTTACCTTGGTTTTGATTATGGTTTTAAGAAAACAATCACTTTAGGTGGTGAAGCCTCTTATTCGAATTATAGTGAACGCTCGAATAATTTGAATTATAAAATATCAATGGTGGGTATTTCAGCAAATGGTAATTGGCACTTCAACGGTTTATTACCTGTACCAGAATCAGTAAATCTCTATACTGGACTAAATTTAAGCTATTACAATTGGACCTATCCAGCTAATTATATGGCAAATAACTTATCCAGCGTGCGATTAAGTATTCAGGTAGGTGCTAGGTATTATTTTAACACAAATTTGGCCTTAAATTTTGAGTTAAATGGAAGTCCCGCTAATTCAGGGTCTAAATTTGGATTGACTTATAAATTGTAAATTTCAAGATCTATTTTCTTCTTTCCACAGAAGACTTCCATCACCATAGCTTAGAAATCTGAAATTATTTTCTAATGCGAAATCGTAAACTTTTCTCCAATTTTCACCAATAAGCGCTGCAATAAGTAGTAAAAGAGTGCTTTCAGGCTGATGAAAGTTAGTGATAATTCCATCTATCACTTTATAACTGTAACCAGGAACAATGATGATTTGAGTTTTTGATGAAAATTGATCAAGCCCCCTTTTATCCATCCATTGTAAAACAGCATTCAATGCTTCTTTAGTTGAACACACCGGAGATTTATCATAAGGGACCCATTGTGAAACAATCAAATCTGCACTATTTAGTTCAGGATTATAAAAGAGTTGATTTCCAATCCAATAAATACTTTCTAGCGTTCTTGTAGAGGTAGTTCCTACTGCAATTATCTTTACAATATTTTTTGCATCAATTAATTGTTGAATGGTCTCTTTGGAAATTTCAAAATACTCTCCATGCATTGAATGACCTCCAATCTCATTACTTTTTACAGGTTTAAATGTACCTGCCCCTACATGAAGAGTTAAATAGGCTTGATCGATTCTTTTTTTCGTAAGGCTATCCAATACTTCATTCGTAAAATGTAAACCTGCAGTAGGTGCTGCTACAGATCCCAATTCTTCAGCAAAAACAGTTTGATAACGTTCAGCGTCTTCGGTTGAAACCTCTCTTTTAATATATGGAGGGAGAGGAATTTTCCCAAAAGCATGCAATAAATCGGCAAAAACTATATCTGATGAATCCCAACTTAATAACACATGGTAATAATCTGATTGCATTGTTTTATTCGCTGCAGTCAAAGTAATTGATTGTCCATTAACTACAAACTTATGAGTCAATGTGTTAGTTTTCCATCGTTTTGCATTTCCAATGTAGCATTTAATTTCAATGGAAGGTGAAGCTTGCATCGCCATTGTTGCGTCTATTTCATCATCTACAGCTTCCAGAAAAAACAATTCAATTGGAGCACCATTTTCTGTATAGAAGTGCATTCTTGCTTCTACAACCCTAGTATTATTAAAGACTAATAAAGATGATTCAGGAATAAAATCAGCGAGATGCTTATAGGTAGATTGGGTTATTTCACCTTTTTCATAAATACATAATTTCGATGCATCACGTTCTTGTAAAGGGTGTTTTGCAATTTTCTCTTCTGTCAATGGGTATGTATAATTTGAAATTAATATATTTTTTGGAGCGTCAATTGAATTCATTCGTTAAATCTTTTTTTTAAAAATATAGATTAATTTGATTCAAATCGATTTTAGATTCATAAATCATTCAATCCGTCTGTTTACTTCAAACAATCATTTTTTCGAACACTTAAAAAATATAGTTTAGTTTTGTATAAAATAGTTACACTAAAAATGTATAAAAAGGAAGAACTTAAGTTTCTAAACACACAGTTTTGGGATGAATTTAAAACTTTTATGACTAAGCATAAAAGTAATTCTGGAAAACGCATCAATTGGTTAAATTATAAAACAAATATCGATTCAATTTATCTTCGATTAGAGACTGATAAAAATTCGGTCAGAGTTTGTTTTGATATTCAACACAAAGATGCTGAAATACGTTCAATAATTTGGGAACAAATGAATGAATTAAAAAAAGTTTTGACAGATGAAATGGGAAGTGGAAATTGGAACGATAAAGCTTTTAATACTACCCTACCTGAATTTTGCAGAATAAGTTGGGAATTGAATGATGTTCACTATTTAAACAGCAATGACAAAGAAAAAATCTTCTTGTTTTTTGAGGACAAATTAATTTCTTTTGATCGATTTTACGATACCTATCAAGATATATTGATTCATTTGGTCAATTAAGGCTCTGGAAGTGGTATTAACTCCATTTCATAAGGAAACTTTACACCTTTCTGTGGGAGTAATATTATTTTATCATCCGTGATAGTATGAACTGTGAATAACCACCTTTTCTTTTCTTTTATGAGTTCTAATGTTGGTGGTGCTGTACTCATCCTTAAGTAATAATTGAATTTATCTCCAATCGTATCACCAAATGTGTTCATTTTTTGAATCATACATCTTCCAGTTGCGAAAAATATAATGATGTCTTTTTTACCTATTTCTTTATTTGAATAATCAACATTATTTTTCACTAATTTATTGACTAACCAAATCTTAGATGAGTTGTCATCCAGAATGAAATGTTTATCAATTGGTGTCGTTGTAACGCCAACAGAACATGCACTAATAATTAACCCAACAAATAAAAAGATCCCAAAAAAAGATTTCACCTAAATAAATTAAAATATCATTTTGTTATTTGTAATCGTATTCTCGATTTCTCTACTCATTGAGTCTTTAAATTCAGTTTTAATGTTGGAATCATTGATCTGAAGTGCTTCATCAAATTCGTAATGGTTGTTTCTCCATACAAACCTACAATTGAAAAAAGCCACTTCCCCACCGCCTAAATCCTCGTTAAATCGCAAAATTAAATCATTATGTTCCGATGATGACTTATCCATTCCAATTAAATTAGCTACAAAACCATTTACCTTTACTAGCTCACCTTGTTCACGTTCAAAAATTAAAATTCTTCTCAAAGGAAAATCGTGAACTCTTGCTTTAATTAATAATAAAAACGAATTTTTTAATGCTTTTTTTTCGTTGAATTTAAAGAATTTAAAAAACGAAGGGTGGCAAGCTGGATTAAAATGATTCTTTAAATCTTTTTCTGAAGAATTGCAAATTTTCAACTCTTTTAACAATTCTAATTCTTCGTTCTTAAAATTAGATTGATCTTGGAATATTATTTCTATTTCTTTATCGAATACAGTTTCCTTTTTTGGCTTAGCAATTTTATCTTTTTGCTTCTTCTCCGATTGACAAGCGATAAAAATAAAAAAAGGGATAAATAGTAATAATGTGTTTTTCATTGAAAGAGGTGAATTTAATGTTAAGCGAAAACAGATTGACTTAATTCAAATGCTTCCTGAAATGAATTCGATGAAATAGTATGTTGGATAGTTGATTCATTCAACCACTCAATTAATTTTTCTGTAGGTAAATTCCCGACCAATTCATCTTTTGCCATTGGACAACCACCAAAACCTCTAATTGCACTGTCAAATCTTCTACAACCACCTTCGTATGCTGCAGTAATAATAGCATTAGCGTTTTTTGGATTTACATGCATATGCGCACCAAATTCAACCTTAGGTAATGCGGGAATAATCGATTGAAATACATCATTCGTCAAGGTTGGAGTTGCAGCACCAATTGTATCCGACAATGCGATTGTTGTAATTCCTAATTTTTCAAATAAATTTCTTGAAAATTCAAATAGTAATTCTACATTCCATCGATCTTCATAAGGGTTACCAAATCCCATCGATAAATACACAACCATAGATTTATTTCTTGCTGCCACTCGATCGTGAATACCACTTAAAATTTTCCAAGCCTCATCAATCGATGCATTCGTATTTCTTTGTTGAAATGTTTCTGAAAGCGATAGCGGAAATCCAAGTACATCAATCTCTGAATGTTCTAAAGCATCTTTCGCTCCACGATCATTGGCTACGATTGCTAGTAATTTTGAAGTAGTGCTTGATAATTCTAATCCATTTAATACCTCAATCGTATCTTTTAATTGTGGTATTGCTTTGGGTGAAACAAAACTACCAAAATCAATCGTATCAAAACCACATTTCAATAATTGGTTGATATACTTTGTTTTAACTGATGTGTCTATAAAATGAGAAAATCCTTGCATCGCATCTCTTGGACATTCTACAATTGAGATTTGCTTGTTCATAAATTAATTCTTTTGAAGTAGCTTTAAATTAATATCCTTAATTAATTGTGGACCTTCATAAATGAAACCAGTGTACAATTGAATTAAATCAGCTCCTGCTTCAATTTTTTCTAGCGCATCAGCTGCAGAGTGAATACCACCAACACCAATGATAGGAAATGCTTTATTTGATTTTTCTGAAAGGTAACGTATAACTTCGGTCGAACGATTTGTTAGAGGTTTACCAGATAAACCACCCGCACCAATAGAGTTAACTTCATTTTGTTCGGTCACTAATCCTTCTCTTGAAATTGTTGTATTTGTAGCGATAATACCATTGATCTTAGACAAAGCAACGATTTCAATGATATCGTCTAATTGCCCATCTGTTAAATCAGGTGCGATTTTTAATAAAATTGGTTTTGGTTTATCCTTTTTAAGATTTTCAATCATTAAGCTATTTAAAATCTCTAACAAAGGTCCTTTATCTTGTAAATCTCTTAATCCCGGAGTGTTTGGAGAAGAAACATTGACTACAAAATAATCCACATAATCAAATAATTTTTCAAAACAAATTAAATAGTCCTCCAATGCTTTTTCATTCTCAGTCCATTTGTTTTTACCGATATTACCTCCAATTATCAAATTCTTAGGTCGAGTCTTTAAACGATCCACAGCAGCGTCCACACCATCGTTGTTGAATCCCATTCGGTTTATTATTGCTTGATCTTTCGTTAAGCGAAATAATCTTGGTTGTGGATTACCTGGTTGTGGTTTTGGGGTTACTGTTCCAATTTCTATGAACCCAAAGCCACAATGTTGTAAGTCTTTGTATTGTTTAGCATCTTTATCAAAACCCGCAGCTAATCCTACTGGATTTGGAAATTTAATTCCAAATACTTCTTTCTCTAATTTAGGGTTGTTAATCTTGTAAAGATTTTGAAATAAGGCGGATGTACCTGGAAGTTTAAATAACTTATTCAATGAATTTGCAGTAAAATAATGCGCCTTTTCAGGATTCATTAAGAATAATAAAGATCGAATCGTTTTATACATATTTAAATAAAAAAACGAGGCCTAAACCTCGTATGTATCGTTAGAATTTCGCCCGCATACCTTTCCATTTGATAGTAGGTCTTCTCGGACTTTTAGTTTTATAAGTTATGTTTCGAACTACAACAACGTTCGCGTAAAAATAAGCATCTTTTTGTTTTGCATCTCCCCTTTGTTGTCCATTCCCAAACCATGCTTTGTGCTCTTCAGTTTTCGCTGGATTACTTAAAAATGCGGCCTCAGGCCCGTATTTATCTGCCAATAAATCGGTATCGAATCCTGTTGTTGAAACATCGTCCATGTAATCTGTAAATGTTTTGAAATAAGTGAATTCCATTCCTATCCTCCACATCCTGTCGATACCAACTCTGAAACCTAATCCAAAAGGAACGATTGCAGTAATTGGTAAGTATTCATCTGGTCTTCCAGGAAATCCCTGTCCTTCCGTATGTA
>CALPOI020000141.1 GCA_943325145.2 Candidatus Planktophila lacus
AAGCATTGGGTTTTGCTACAGTTGCACCAAAACCAATATAACCTGCTGTGTTGCTATTAGGTAGTGTCAGAATCAAGTCACCATCACCCCAGAGTGGGTGGGAAGAAGTACCCAAACCACCAAAAGTAGAATTACCACCTTGACTATTAGTCAGACTAAGATTTATTAAATCGTATGGAACTGTATTGTTGGTTAGGTCGCTAATAGCAATGGTACCACCTTCAGTTGAACAAGTAGTAGGGCTGGTAGGCGTAAGCGTTGCAGCAACAGATAAACCAGTTATTGTAGAAGTACCTAAAAGTGTGGTTGAATTAAAACCATGAGCGTTATAAGCAGCATCACCAATTCGTGCATACACCTCATAAGTACCTGGTTCTAAATTAGAAAAAGTATTACCTGTAAAATAATGAGTGCCATCTATACTATATTGCATAGGTGTATGATCTTCAATTACGACATCATTTATGGCATGCAAATTGTTTAAGCCGCCACATCTAGCAGCAAATCCGTATTGCCAATTCGTTTTATCATCGGTAAGGTAAGCAGCCGGCAACTGGTAGTTGGTACAATAAGTGTTGCCACCATAGGCAAGCGTAAGTTGTCCACTTGTGTTAATTTGTATACTCACCGGTTTCCAATTACTATTATTTAGAGTTCCATTTACATTGTAAGATTGAAGCTGAACTTTGTTATAATAAATTATGATCTTATTATTATAATCATTAAATCCAATAGCCAATCCGGCATCTATCATTCCATTTTCGCCATAGCCAATACTAGTATTTACTTTACCATAGTTAAAGCTGGTACCATCTGCACCATTTCCATTCCCTACATACAAGCCAAAATTAGCACTAAACGCAACGGGTTTCAATGCTGTTTCAGCAAAAGTGATAAAACCTCTTTTGTCATTGTTAGGCGGTGTTAGCAAGATATAGTGCGGATTACCAGCAGTAAATGTGGGTGTATGGTTTTCCCCTCCAACTACGGCTCCCGCAGGAAGCGCAGACATATCGGAATTTACTAGATAGTAAGGTGTAGCACCTGTTGCAAGGTTAACAGATAGGCTACCAGAACCCGAACAAATAGCAGAAGTTGCACTACCACTACCTGTCATGGTAGGTGGTTTAACAGGAATAATCACAGTAATAGCAACCGAAGTCCTATCACTTTCACAACTGTTTAAAGTTTGTGACACATAATAATTCCCAGAAGTAATTACGGTTGTAGGTGCCAAAGCAGTTTCTCCAGTTGCTGCAGCATACCATTTTAAGTTGGTTCCTGTTGCAACTAAAGAAGCAACGGTAACGCCTTCAAAAACAGTTTGATTGGATGCAGTTGGTGCTGCTGTAATAGTATTTACAGTGATCGCTACCGAAGCTCTATCACTCTCACAACTAGTTTCTTGAGACACATAATAGGTTCCTGTTGTAATTGCTGTGGTTGATGCCAAAGCAGTTCCTCCAGTTGCAGTAGCATACCATTTTAAGTTGATTCCTGTAGCCATTAAATCAGCAACCGTTTTAGCACCACAAAAAGCTTGAGCCGATGCTGTTGGTGCAGCAGGTGCAGCTGTAGGATTTACAGTCACCACTACCGAAGTTCTATCACTTTCACTTTCACAAGTTGTTTGCGAAACATAATACGTTCCAGAAGTAAGTACAGTTGAAGCCGTTAAAGCATTCCCTCCAGTTTCAGTAGCATACCATTTTAAATCGGTTCCGGTAGCTACTAAACTCGCTACTGTTGCACCACTACAAAAAGTTTGAGCAGAAGCGATGGGTTTGGACGTTTGAGAAGAACAAAATGAAAATCCTTCATTTGTTGCTGCATAAATCCTGTTGCACAATGCGTAGACATCAAAAACTAAATTATTCCCCAAACCATTTGAAGTGGTATAATTGGTAAAGTTAGAGCCTCCATCAGTAGAGATACTTAATCCTTTAGGAGTACCAACATACACAGTGGTTCCTAAAACAAATACTCCATAAGCACCATTACCTCCTAAACCATTAGCAGTAGTTTTATTGATAAAGGTTTCACCACCGTCGGTAGAGATACTTAACCCGCCATTCGTTGCTACATAAATTTTGTTGTCCAATACATATACTTTGTTTATACCGTTGTGTGCCAATCCGTTTGCAGTGGTTTTATTGACAAAAGTAGTACCACCGTCTTCGGAGATACTTAATCCTCCAATCGTAGCTGCATAGACTGTATTTCCTTCTACATATACACCTTTTACAATGTTGTTACCCAAACCGTTTGCAGTGGTTTTATTGACAAAAGTAGTACCACCGTCTGTGGAGATACTTAATCCTCCACTCGTAGCAGCATACACTGTATTTCCTTCTACATATACTTTGAATACATTGTTGTTTCCCAATCCGTTTGCAGTGGTTTTATTGACAAAAGTAGTACCACCGTCTGTGGAGATACTTAATCCTAACATCGTAGCAGCATAAACCGTACTTCCAGATGTATAAACATTATTAATTTGGTTACCCCCCAATCCATTCAAATAGTTTTTGTTCTCATAAGTTACACCACTGTCATTAGAAATGCTTAACCCTCCATTAGTAGCAACATAAATTGTGCTCCCTGTTGCATATACGCCATTTACTACATTGTTTCCTAAACCGTTGTTAGACGGTATAGTGGTTCTATGATTGGTAAAAGTAGTACCGCCATCAGTGGAAATGTTGAATCCACTATCATTAGTAGTTGCATATATTGTATTTCCAGATGCATATATTCCTAATACGTTATTACTTCCTAAGCCATTGGCAGTTGTATATTTGGTAAAGGAATTACAGCCGTCATTAGAGATGTTTATCCCACCATTAGTAGATACATAAACCGTGTTTCCAGATACATATACATTTGAAAGGTAACTAGTTGCTAATCCATTAGTAGTGGTTTTATTGGTGAAAGTAACGCCGCCATCTGAAGATATACTCAAACCTCCAGGTTGAGGTGCAGCGGGTGAACAAGTAGCATATATTGTACTCCCAGACACAAAAACGTTAGTTACAAGAGAACTCCCCAAACCATTTGATGAGGCTTTATTAGTGTAGTTGGCACCTCCATCTAAGGAAATACTCAAACCTCCATTAGTGGCTGCATATATTGCACCATCATATACAAATATATCATTAATCGTATTGCTTCCCAAACCATTAGCAATGGTTTTATTGGTAAATGTTTCACCACCGTCGGAAGAGATACTTAACCCATTATTAGTAGCAGCATAAACCATACTTCCTGATGCATAGACACTATTGATTAATTTATCACCTAAACCATTTGAAGTTGTTTTATTGGTAAAAGTAGTACCGCCATCCGTAGAGATGCTCAAACCTTTATGAGTAGCAGCATACACCATATTTCCAGATGCAAATACACGGTTAACTGAATCACTACCTAACCCATTTGCTCTCTGTTTAGTCGTGTAAGTGTTACCACCGTCTGTGGAGATGCTTAAGCCTTTCAATGTAGCAATATATATTTTATTTTCATCAACAAAAACTTTTCTATGTGCATCGGTTATCAAGCCGTTATTTGATGGTATTCTAGTTCGAGCAGTTGTATAGGTATCGCAAACTGGACCATTAATTTGTGCAAAGAATGTTGTAATATTGCTGAAATAAAAAGCCAATAAAACAACACATTTTTTTAATAAATTGTAATTTTTTAACATGAAAAATTTTTTTAACAAAATAAATAAGAAAAATTTTTTCCTTATTTATTTTGTAGTCTCGAAAACTGTTTTTGGAGTCTTTAATATTGCAACTATTTGAAATATAGCAAATTAAATATTATTTTATTTGCTTTTAAACAAAAAAACAGTAAGAGTAAAAAAAGGATCATTTGTACTTTTTTACCCTTACTGTTTAAGTAATTAATAAATGAGTAGCAGCAAATTAAAACGAGTGGCTATTATTTTTTGGCTATTTCATCACGATAAAATCCGGGATTTAGTCCTGTGAATTCTTCAAAAGCATTATAAAAAGGCTGTTTACTTCCAAAACCACATTCTGTCGCAATAACCATCGTTTTAATTGAAGCATATTGCATGTCATCAAAACATTTTTTTACTTCTTCTACTCGAAACCAATTGTTAAAATTGGCAAAACCACTGAACCCATTTTCTTTTATAACCAACGTAATATCTCTTTGAGATACTTCAAGAACTTTGGCTACAAATTCAGCTTTTAATTTAGAATCTAAATACGGTTTTTTGTTTTCGTAATACAGTAGTAATTTTTGATACAATAACGCATTTACATCATCAAGATCAATAGTCTCTGTATCATTTTTTGGTATCAAATTCATAGACCCTTTTTTATTTAAAGACTTATTTTCCACCTTGTATTTATTCATCAATACCGCATAAGCATTTTTATTTTCATGGTACAACCTATTTCGATGTCTCCAAAGTAGAAAAACGATTACAAGTGAAACTAGAAGTAGTAAAATAATTTTGTAGCGAAGCGAACTAAGTTTATCTAGATTTATAATTTCTAAATCCTTCTTTTCTGTTTGGTATTTTTTCTCTAATTCGAGTATCGATTTTGTTTTTTCAATAGTTACCAAAGAATCTTTTAGTTTGAGTAATTGATTAGAATAATCAAATGCTTTCTTAAAATCTCCAGCACTTTCATAGGTTGAAATTAACATTGGAAGTGTCATATAAATTAGATTTTTCTGATTGGTTTCTTCCAATATTTTCAAGCTTGTCAAAAAATAACTTTCCGCAAGTGCAAATTGCTTTTTTTTACCATAAACATTTCCCAAGGAAATCTTCGACATGATGATTCCATCCTGATAATTATTTTTGGTGGATACCTCCAACACTTTTTTGTAAATGGGTTCTGCTTTATCGTACTTGGCATCATCAAAATAAATATTAGCCATATTATAATACAAGATCAACCGCTCCATCTCCTCTGCCTTTTTAGGTAGTACCTCTAAAGCCTGTTGGTATATTTGAATCGCCTGTTCTGGGTTGCTCTTTTTGTAATTAATTCCAAGATTAAGCAAGGCTGCACTTTGCTGACTGGAATCCTTTCTAATTTCAGCAATTTTTATGGCTTTGCGGTAATAATCGTTTGATTTATTCATAATCCCTGAGCAGGCAAAGTTAACCCCTAACTCATTATTGATTCTACTCATTGCATACGTACTGTCTTTGGATTCAAATATTTTTAAAGCCTGTAAATAATATTTTTGACTCTTTTTGTAATCGCCTTCCTCATTCATTATATTACCATACAATTCCAATAGGATTGCTTTTTCAAATTCTTTGTTGTTACTTTCAAAAGTTCGTATACCGCCAAGTAGATAGGGCTTTGCTTCAGTAAGGTATTTATAATCTATGTTTCCATATAATCGCAGTAAAGTTTCAGCAATGGCCAATGAATCTGGAATTCTGGAAGCCACTTCTCTTATTTTTTGACCTATTACACAAACAGAATCCATAATTTCAAGTTCTGAAAAAGCACGATGCTTTAATTGTAATAAAGCCAATTGTTCTTCGTTATCAATCGCTTGCTTTGAAGAGGATAACAACAATTTATTAACAATAGCGATCGTAGAATCAGGATTTTTTTCGAGATTTTTTTCCGCTTTAACTAAAAATTTTTTACTGGAAGGATCCTCTTTTTTCATTAAATCACATGAAGAAGTGACTGAAACCAATAGTAAAATCAAAACTATTTTTAAACTTTGAGCGCAAGTGTGTATCATGTATAGTAGGTAATTTTAAAAAACAAAAGTATTTATTCTCAATATAATTTTTTGTATATTACAATGTTATTAATTTGTAATCATGGCATAACAATAACTTTAAAAATATATAAACGCACCAAAAAAGGGTATGTATTTCTTGACAGGAGACGTACTTTTTAAGATCCAAAATAAATTGAAATAATTAAAGTTCTATATGTATCAGCTACAAACAAACCATTGCTATTGATAACAGAATTCCATTGATTATCAGTTGGAGTTTGCCTTCTTAATTATGTTATTAAGTCGGTTGAGGTTATTCAGCATCAATTGATGCTACTGCCATATATGTTCTATTTTTTATAGTTAAGGATTTCCAAATTTAATTCTTATAATAATTAACAACTTCAAATTCTCTTAAAAAGCAAGAAAATTAATTTCATTTATAAATCATAACCCCTAATTCCAAAATATGATTTTGGCCTTGGGATTGTTTGTTTTTATTTGTGAACTGAAAAGCTAGACTTTTGTCGGAAGCTTCGCAGAAGATCACCGACAAAATCAGTATAAGACC
>CALPOI020000142.1 GCA_943325145.2 Candidatus Planktophila lacus
AGAGGTGAATATACATGGATTAAATTTTAATGGTGTTATATCATTCAATAAACAAAATCCAAATCTATTGGGTGCGCAATGGTTTCTAGAAAATGATATAATTATGGATGCGACTTCCAAACAATTCTATATTCGCAAAGGTAAATCTGAATTTAAATCATCGGATTTTGCAAGGATTTCGCTATCAGTTTACAATAATTATGTATGCGTTTCCGCCTTAAAAGGTAAAAACAATCAACTTTCTATTGGCGATAAAGTACTTGAAATAAATGGTGTTTCAACAGAGTCGATCAAAACCGATTGCGATTTGTTAGAATTTAAAAAAGCAAATCAAATTTCCAAAATTCAAACCTTAGGCATCTCTAAAAAAGGCAAAAAAATCACTTTAGAACTGTGATACAACACATCCGAAAATCTAAAGATTGAAAAACAAAAATTATTTTGTCAACTCTTTGAACACTTCTTCCAATGTTTTCTCTTCTTTTCTTAAAGTAAGCACCAATAAATTGTTCTTTTGCGCAAATTGAGCCATGAACTTCCTCAAATCTAATGAGTTATCAGATTCAATCAACCATGAATTTTCACCTACATTTTCAACAGTAGTGATTCCGCTCATCTTCTTCAGTTGATTTTTTGAGAAGTCTCCTTCAAACTCAACATAAACAACCTGTTTATTTTCTTCGAATTGCAAATCTTCCGCTTTATCATCCGCCACAATTTTACCTTGCTTAATAATGATGACACGATCACAAATCGCAGAAACCTCTTGCATAATATGCGTTGACAGCATCACAGTTTTTGATTTACCAATTCGTTTAATTAACTCTCTTATTTCAACCAATTGATTAGGGTCGAGACCTGTAGTGGGCTCATCTAAAATAAGCACTTCCGGATCATGTATGATTGCTTGTGCCAACCCAACACGTTGACGGTATCCTTTTGAAAGCATTCCAATTTTTTTATTTTGCTCTACTTCCAAACCAACTTGTTGAATCATTTCATTGACACGCTGTTTCAAATTTGGAACTTTGTAAATATTACCTACAAACTCCAGATATTCGCGCACATACATATCTAGATACAAAGGATTGTTCTCAGGTAAATAACCAATTTTTTTTCGAGTTTCAAGCGCATCAACATCAACCTCCATACCGCAAATTTGCACTTGGCCTTTTGTACTCGGTATAAACCCTGTTAAAATTTTCATCGTAGTGGACTTCCCTGCCCCATTTGGACCTAAAAAACCAACAATTTCTCCTTTTTTAATAGAAAATGAGATATCATTTACTGCTGCTTGTTCACCGTAAAATTTTGAAAGATTTTTAACTTCAATTGACATACCTGTAGAATTGTTAAACGAAGATACTCAAAATTAAATAAACACATCCCACCAAAAGTGAAATCAACATTCTCATTTTGAATCGAACATTTTTTGTATTTTCGTTCCATGAGCCAACAACACGGAAAAATACTCAAATCAACAGGGAAATGGTACATCGTTGAATTGGAAAACGGAGAAATCGTTGAATGTAGAATCCGTGGAAAAATCAGACTACTCGGAGGATTAAGAGCTACCAATCCAGTAACAGTTGGAGACAATGTGATTTTAAGCGACATTCGAGATGAAGAAGGAAAAGGTGTAATCACAGATGTGTTAGAAAGAAAAAATTATATCGCTAGAAAATCCACCAACCTCAGCAAACAAATTCAGTTATTAGCGGCAAATGTTGACCGAGCTTACTTAATGGTTACGATAAAGTCCCCTGTAACTCATTTAGCATTTATAGATCGTTTTCTTGTTGCTGCAGAAGCTTTTAGAGTTCCTGTTACGCTACTATTTAACAAAATCGATACGTATTCAAATGAAGAGCTTGAATACACGGATGCTTTGATAGATCTTTATCAAACAATTGGTTATAACTGTCACAAAATAAGCGCTACTAACGAAAACGATATATTATTTCTCCGTTCAGAAATAGAAAACCAGCAGGTCATGATTTCAGGCCATAGTGGTGTCGGTAAAACAACCTTGGTCAATCAATTGGACGCTACATTAACATTGAGAACTGGAGAAATATCTACTTACCACCAACAGGGACAACATACCACTACTTTTGCAGAAATGCATGCTTTGGCCACAGGAGGTTATATTATTGACACACCTGGAATCAGAGCATTTGGAATTGTAGACTTAGACAAGGAAGTAATGTCTCATTATTTCCCAGAAATGAGAGCATTGATAGGACAATGTAAATACCATAATTGCAAACACTTAAACGAACCAAACTGCGCAATAAAAGAACATGCAGATCAAGAAACAATTTCTTCGTCGCGTTACCAATCCTATCATCAAATCATGACTGAAGACGAATCAGAAATTCATAGAAAAAAAGACTATTAATGAGAATTGTTCTTCAACGAGTTCATGAAGCAGCTGTTTCCATTCAAGGGGAAACACACGCTAAAATCAGTGCGGGTTTGTTGATTTTTCTTGGAATTACAACAGAAGATACCTCCACGGATATCGAATGGATCTTGCAAAAGCTTATAAATTTGAGGATTTTCAATGACAACGAAAACAAAATGAACTTATCGTTAATTGAAACAAATGGAGCTTTATTGATCGTAAGTCAATTTACACTTTTTGCTTCCACCAAAAAAGGAAACAGACCAAGTTTCATTAAAGCAGCACCGCCATCAATTGCGCAGCCACTTTACAACGAATTTGTTAGCAAGGCGAAAAAAACACTACCTAATGTTGCATCTGGAATCTTTGGTGCTGACATGCAAATAACATTAACTAATGATGGCCCAGTAACACTCATCATAGACTCAAAAAACAAAGAATAATGACGATAAAAGAAGCTCAAAACACAGTAAATGAATGGATAAACACCCATGGAGTTCGTTACTTTAATGAATTAACAAACATGGCAATCCTCACTGAAGAAGTTGGTGAAGTGGCGAGAATCATTTCTAGAAGATACGGTGAACAATCAGAAAAAGAAAGCGATAAAAACAAAGATTTAGGAGATGAAATGGCGGATGTATTATTCGTTCTCATTTGCCTGGCAAACCAAACAGGAATAGACCTCTCAGAATCATTTAAAAAAAACATCGATAAAAAAACGCAAAGAGACCACACAAGGCATAAAGAAAATGAAAAACTAAAATAAGAACTATTTTTAATGTCTGCTTTATTTGATTTACCACCAAACAATCAAACTTTACCTTACGATGGGGACATCGAATACATTCATAATTTTTTATCCACAGAGGAATGCACTCACTATTTTGAAAAAGTATTGACAACAACCCATTGGAGCTTCGATACTTTAACCATTGCAGGAAAACAAATTGTTAGCAATCGAAAAACAGCATGGTACGGGAAAGAACCATTTAACTATACGTACTCAGGACAACTACACATCGCTCTTCCATGGAATGAAACGATAGAAAAATTACATCAAAAAATCGAACAAACGACAAATCAATCCTTTAATTCGTGTTTACTCATTCTTTATGAAAACGGTTCCCAAGGAATGGGATGGCACTCTGACAATGAACCTGAATTAAATCCATTTAGCCCTATTGCCTCTTTGAGTTTAGGAGTAGAAAGACACTTCGACTTTAAACATAAAACCACTGCTGAGAAAATACGACTATACCTTGACAATGGAAGTCTTTTGGTGATGCACCCTCCAACTCAAAAATTTTGGTTACATCAAATCCCAAAATCTTCCACCATCCACACTCAAAGAATCAATCTTACGTTTAGAAATTGTATCATCTAAATACGGCCAACTAATTCACAGTATTCTTTTTAAACAATTTAAGATTGAATCATTTATTTCGGAATACATTCAAATTATTTACTCAACAAAGTTCCAAACATTTCCTTCTGAATAACTTTATTCGTAATTCAAAATTCATAAATAGAATAAAGCTAAATTTGAATGAACAGACTCAAATTATTAATTCATTAATTTAGTTGACAAGTAATTATTAACTAACAATCAGTGGTTAATAACTCGTTACTTGAACCACCCATTTAACTCATATCATTATAAAAATTGATTTAAATCTCCTTAAGTTTGATTAATTAATGTAAATCAACAACTAATCTAGCGTAACTATTCTTCCAATAGCACTCGGTCTTTTCCATCAAAAAAAGGTGCTTGCACAGAAAGTACTTTCAATGGAACTTTAGAAATCACTTTAACAGAATGCGGTGTATTTTTGGGAATAAATACAAAATCTCCTTTTCTTACCACAAATTCTTTTTCACCTAAAAACATATTCGCTTCACCATCAATCACATAAATTGACTCAGAATGAGCTAGATGTTTGTGTTTAGCAACTTTATGTTGAATTTCAATGTAAAAAGAGGAAGTCAACGAATCATTGCTTAAATTTTTCACGAAAACAGGCTTGTTCTCTAAATTAACAAGGCTATCTAACGAAACATTTTGACCAAAAAGGAAAATATTCGTCAAAAGAAATAAAACTAAAACACAGTACTTTTTCATTTATTGAATGTTTAAAAATTATTCAAGAAAAAAAATGGAACCCAAAAGAAGTTAAGGACGCCAATTTATTCTGTAAAAAAGAAAATCCCCAATTCTAATGAATTGAGGATTTTCCAAAAATATTAATTATTATTATGCTTCTTGCAACTTAATTAAATTTAATGCAGAACCTGCTTTAAACCACTCAATTTGAGAATCATTGTAAGTATGGTTCAATGAGATTGCGTCTTTTGAACCATCTTCATGTAGAATCTCTACTATTAATGGTTTTCCAGGAGCAAAATCAACTAAATCAACAAAATTAAACGTATCATTTTCTCTGATTTTATCGTAATCTGCCTCATTTGAAAATGTTAATCCTAACATCCCTTGTTTTTTCAAGTTAGTTTCATGGATACGCGCAAACGATTTAACGATAACCGCACGAACCCCCAAGTGACGAGGCTCCATAGCAGCATGTTCTCTTGAAGAACCTTCTCCGTAATTGTGATCACCAACTACAATAGATGGAACATTCGCAGCCTTATATGCTCTTTGAACAGCTGGTACTTCACCATATTCTCCAGTCAATTGATTTTTAACTTTATTCGCTTCACCATTGAATGCATTTACAGCACCAATCAACATATTGTTAGAAATATTATCCAAATGTCCTCTGTATTTCAACCAAGGACCTGCCATGGAAATATGATCCGTAGTACATTTACCTTGAACTTTAATCAACAATTTAGCATCTGTAATATTTGCTCCGTCCCAAACAGGAAAATTCTCCAGTAATTGTAAACGAGAAGATGTTGGAGATACAGCTACGTCTATAGCACCACCATCTTCAGCAGGAGCTTGGTAACCAGCATCTTCAACTGCAAATCCTTTTTTAGGTAATTCATCACCTGTTGGAGCGTTCAATTTAACTTGTTCGCCGTTTGCATTTGTCAACGTATCAGTAATAGGATTGAATCCTAAATCACCAGCAATTGCCAATGCAGCAACCATTTCTGGAGAAGCTACAAAAGCATGTGTGTTTGGATTTCCATCTGCTCTTTTTGAAAAGTTTCTATTGAAAGAATGGATGATTGTATTTTTCTCACCTTTATCAGCGCCTTCTCTATCCCATTGTCCGATACATGGACCACATGCATTTGTGAAAATTTTAGTCCCTAATTTTTCAAATGTATCTATAAATCCATCTCTTGCAATTGTATATCTTACTTGCTCAGAACCTGGATTAATTCCGAATTCAGCTTTTGACACCAAACCTTTTTCAACAGCTTGCTCAACTATAGATGCAGCACGAGCAATGTCTTCGTATGAAGAGTTCGTACAAGAACCAATTAATCCCCACTCTACTTTCAACGGCCATCCGTTTGCTTCCGATTCTGCTTTCAATTTAGAAATTGGCGTTCCTCTATCTGGCGTAAAAGGACCATTCACATGAGGCTCAAGTGTATTTAAATCAATTGTAATTACTTGATCAAAGTACGCTTCAGGATTTTCATACACTTCCTTGTCTCCAGTTAAATAATCAGCAATTTTATCAGCCGCATCTACAACTTCTTGACGACCAGTTGAAGCCAAATACCTTCTCATTGAATCATCGTAACCAAAAGTTGAAGTAGTCGCTCCTATTTCGGCACCCATATTACAAATGGTTCCTTTGCCCGTGCACGACATATTAATGGCACCCTCACCAAAATATTCAACGATAG
>CALPOI020000143.1 GCA_943325145.2 Candidatus Planktophila lacus
TCAATCGATAAGTCGTTTTTAATAAACATTACCTGAGCCCCTATTTTTAATTCTAATTGTTCCTCTAATGGAAACATATGTGGAGGGAACTCACCATTCACTTCAGCTGAATAAAAATGAGATTTTTCAGAAAGAGCCTTCAAAGCAGAAGAATTCATTGTATCCGCTTTAACATTGTGCGTAGTCAAAGTAATAAAACCAGGATGTTTTTTTGAATCGAAATCAGGTTTTACGTAATTCGCTAAAAGCTTTAAATCATTTTGATCAATTCTGTTGTTGCGTAAATGGTTCAATAAATCAATGAAATTTTGATCTTCTTGACGATAAACTTTATTCAACTCAATATAAATTGGAGGAAATTGTTGCACTACATGTGAATGGAAAAAATAGATTCCTTGGTAATACTTATGTAATTCTGACCATTCCTCTGATTTTACAACTGGTGGTAATTGCAATAAATCGCCAATAAACAAAACTTGAACACCTCCAAACGATTCATTTCTTTTTCGAATAGAACGCAACGTCCAATCAATGGCATCCAATAAATCAGCACGCAACATACTGACCTCATCGATAATCAATAATTCCAATGTTAACAATAATTCCCTTCGTTTACCAGCAAACTTAAAGTGTTTTACCAACGAATCCTTCGATTCAAACTTGACACGTTCGCCCACCAAAAGATCCCCTTTAAAATCAGGAATGAACGCAGCAAAAGGAAGTTGGAACATGGAATGAATGGTCACACCACCTGCATTAATTGCGGCAATACCAGTTGGTGCAACAATCGCAGCTTTCTTATGCGTAGATGCTATAATCTTTCGCAACAACGTTGTTTTACCTGTTCCTGCTTTACCAGTTAAAAAAATAGAGCGATTCGTTTGGTTAATAAACTTGGTAACGTATTGAGCAGGATCGAATTGTTCGGACATTTAAAAAAATGATAATACTAAAAATCTCTTTTTGGTAATTTTTTAAAACTCTCGTATACTATGTTACTTGAAGGAAATATTATAACAAATGCTGTTATTAAAATAATTTTTAAATCGACGATAAAAGAGTAATTTGTCTGATACCAATTTTCAACCTTACCCTTAAAAGGATAAATTTTGTTTGTATAAAAATCCCAAGTATCATTACCGCTTTTCTTAACAGCAGTAATTAACTCTTCTTCGTCTCGAAAGATAATTGATCCAATCCCAGTTAATCCAGGCTTTACGTTATAAATTACAGATTGAACTTCAGAAGGATAAGCATCAAAGCTGATAGGCATTACTGGTCTTGGTCCAACGAAGCTCATGTCTCCTAATAAAATATTAAACAATTGAGGCAGCTCATTTATTTTACTCTTTCTTAAAAAACCACCCATAGGAGTAATTCGAGGGTCTTTTTTGGTTGTGATTACCCCTCCGGCCATATTAGGACTATCTTTTAACATAGTTGCAAATTTGAGTATAGAAAACTTTTTGTTTTTAAACCCTACTCGCTCTTGCTTGTAAAAAATATAACCTTCTCCTGTTAATTTTAAACCAATTATAATCGGAATCAATAATGGTGATAAAATAATCAATAAAATTGATGATAATAAAATATCACTATACCTTTTAAAAATTAAATACATAATTTATTACATTTTTTGATCTAAACTCTTTCCTGTTTCAATGTGTTGAAAGTCTGGAAGGTATTTCTTTAGACTGTCTACAATTAATTTTTTACTGTAATTTCCAGATGTCAAAAGATTTTGCAAATCAAAGATACACTTTTCAATCTGATTCAATGGTAGCTTAGGTGCATTTTTGATTATACCCAAACTATCAAACTGAATCAAATCAACTTCATCTGTTTCAGTGTAAAATTCTTCGTACAACTTCTCACCTGAAGTATCTGAACCAAAAAAATAGACTGGATACGGATCATTTTCAGACAATTTACTAGCAAATTTTCTTGCTTCTTCTTCAGAGTTACAAAGTTTGATTACTCTATTTGAAGCTTCAAAAAAATCTTCTGTAATTGTTTTAAAATAAACTTGTTCTTCTTCGTCTAGTTTTGGAAAAAATATTTCTCCACTTTTACCAAGCATACACGCTAACATACAAATTTGTCCACTTTCTTCTGGAGAAACAAAAAATCGTTTTACATCAGAGGGACATGATATGGGTTGATTTTTAAATAATCGTTCCACATATCCTGCTAATAATGAACCATTCGAAAAAGCAACATTCGCAAATCTAGCTGTTGTAATTTGAATTTCTGAACTGTATGCCATGATAACTTCTTCCATTAACTTCTTAGAAGCTCCCATTACATTGACAGGGTTTGCTGCTTTATCGGTAGAAACACAGAAAAAATGTTCAGGTTTGTTTTTAAGTAATAAATCAAGAAATGTCTTAGCTTTGAACACATTATTTTCAATCATTGCTTCAATTGAAAACTGATCTTTTTCACTCCGAACATGTTTGTGAGCAGCAAAATTTGCAACTATATGAAAAGGACCATGTGATAAAAACATTTTTTCAAAAACTGGATCACCAAAACTCATTGGATAAGTTATGTATTCATCTGGAACATATTGATTTGGTGCACTTCTCAAATCGCGTGTCAATTCTGTCAAACCATTCTCATTGGTGTCAACCACAACTAACTTTGCGGGTTTAAAATTCAAAACAGCTTTAATATAGGAAGATCCAATCGTTCCAGCACCACCAATAACTAATACATTCTTTCCTGTTATTTTCTCTTTTAAAAGCGATGAATATTTTTCTATATCAGAAGCAAATAAACTGTTAGGTCGTTTAGTAATGTATTGCTTAATGAATTTTGGTATATCAATAATGTTCATAATCAAATATTTGATGAATAAAATAATTTTATTTTACTAACTACAGTTTCCATTTCTTGTAACGAAATACCCGCAGAACTTGGTATACTAATTGAAGAAGCATAAACTTGTTCAGATTGGTTATCGTTTGAAATAAAAATATCGTTTTTAAACATTTCTAATTGATTCATAGGCATCCAAAATGGTCTGGATTGTACCCCATTATCATTTAAAAAATTCAACAACTGTCTCATATACTTCGTTTTAAAAGTAAATAACCAACAATTTGCATCTACTTCATCTGATACCTCTTGAAACTCAATATCACCCACCCCATTCAATTGTGTTCTGTAATAAGAGTCCATTTTCCTTTTCGATGCTAATAGTTTTGGAAACTCCTCCATTTGAGCAACACCTATTGCTGCTAATACATTTACCAAACGATAATTGTAACCAATTTCATCGTGTATGTACTCCATCGAACTTACCTTAGCTTGCGTAGTTAAATGTTTTGCTTTTTTCGCTAATTCTTCATCATCTGTAACAATCACACCTCCACCACCAGTAGAAATTATTTTATTTCCATTAAAACTAAAAACACCAAATTTCCCAAAACTACCAGCATGTTTTTTTTGAAAATAAGAACCTAGAGCTTCTGTACTATCTTCAATAACATCCAAATGAAATTTTGAAGCAATTTTCATCAGTTTATTCATATCCCCCATGTTTCCTAGTACATGTACTGGCATGATTGCTTTGATCCGTTTATTCGTTGTTTTATGATATGATTGTGAAAATCCTTGAGATTCTTTAATTACAACATTCTCATCTAAAAAATTTTCTAGCAAATTTAAATCCATTTGCCAGCTATGAGGATCAACATCAATCAAAATTGGAGAAGCTCCTGTATATTTAATGGCATTTAGAGTTGCAATAAAGGTAATGTTAGGTGCGATTACATAATCCTCGCTTGTAACTCCTGCTAAAATTTGAGCAATGTGTAATCCAACAGTACCATTCATACAAGCTATTCCATACTTTGCGCCAACAAAAGATGCTATTTGTTCTTCAAATTGAGTTACATAGGAACCTGCAGAAGAAATCCAACCAGTATCCAAACAATCTTTTACATACTTCCACTCATTACCATTTAGGTAAGGGACCGATAAAGGAATCATATTTTTGTTTTTATTATTCTTCCGGGATTTCCAACTACTGTTGAATTACTCGGAATATCATTAATTACTACTGCACCTGCACCTACAATAACGTCTTCTCCAATTGTAAGCCCTTGTTTAATAGTTGCATTAGCCCCGATAAAACTTCTTTTTCCTACTTTAACATTCCCTGCTAAAACAGCACCTGGAGCAATATGGACAAAATCATCAATAACACATTCGTGTTCAATAATTGAGGAGGTATTGATAATACATCCATATCCTATTTTTGCATGAGCATTTACAATAGCCCCAGCAGATATAAGTACATTACTTGAAATTGAAGTTGTAGAAGAAATAAAAGAAGTAGGATGAATTAAAGTAGAAAAATAATTATTCAAACTTAATTTTTCAAAAACCTGATGTCTCAAACTATTGTTGCCGATAGCAATAAATAAATTAGTATCTGATTTAGTTAAATTGTTTTCAGAACCTAAATAGTTTATATTGTAAGGATTCATCAACTTTTCTTCAACATCAAAATAACCAACAACTTCAAATCCTGAAAGTAAAGCTGTTTCAATACATACGTATGAGTGACCTGAATAACCAATTAATTTAATTTTTTTCATAAATCAATCCTTCTATGTGTTTTATGTATTTTTCAGCTAAAATAGCACGATCAAAATTATTCTTTGCAAAATTGTAACCGTTTTCACCTTGTTCAAGTACTAATTCAGGATTATTAAGATATTTTCTAATTATTTTATTGAAGTCTTCACTATTTTCTGGTTCTACAAAAACTCCTGCATTAGCTTCCTCAACTAGCTTTCTTGATACTCCATCTATAGCCATTAATATTGGCTTTTTACATGAAAAATAATCAAAAGTTTTATTCGAGTATACTGTTTTAAATGTTTCAACATTTTTTAATACCGAAGCCCCCATATCGGAAGCAATTATATATTTAAAAACATCTTTTTTTGGAACAGAATCTAAAAATCTAATATTCGTATTTGAAATTTCAATAGATAATTCCATCAAACGTTTCTTTTCCATACCTTGACCTATCAATAAAAATAAAACATTTGTATCTTCTAATTTTTTTCCTGCATACAATAATTGTTCAAGATGATTCGCAACACCATGAGCACCCACATATGTAATAACAAAATAGCTATCTAAATCATTTTCTTTTCTAAATCCATCTCTATCAAAAGTTTGCATTATATCCTCTGATAAAGTAAAATCTGCTGCATTTGGAATTAAGATTAATTTATCTGAGGACACATTTTTCTGATTTAACAACGTCTTTTGAAAAGCAGGCGTTAAAACATTGATAAGTTTTGACTTCTTGTAAAGAAATGCTTCAATGCCAAACGCCAGTTTAATAATAAATTTATTCGTTAAAACACCAGTATCAATTGCTGATTCAGGCCATAAATCTCTAACCTCAAAAACCATCGGTACTCGTTTTATTTTTGATAATAAATAACCTGTTATTCCAATAAATAAAGGAGGAGAGGTAACAATAATTACATCAAACTTTCCTTCTGTTTTAAATAATCCTCCCCATAATGAAGAAAACATAAATGAAAAATACCCCAAAAGCCTTCCTGCAAAGCCAGAGTTATAGGATTCTGATACATGACAACGAAGTACATCAATCTTTCCTTGTTTATTTTTTACAAAATATTTTTTTTTGTATTGAGGAAGTTTTTCAGAGCCATTTGCATGCATCATTCCACCAATTACAATAATTTCATGTCCTTTATCAGACCAAGTTTTAGTCATTTCATTCCATCTAGAACCACCTGGATCATTCTCTTCAAGGAAATATTGGTGTAACACTAAAACTCTCATTTTTTAATTATTATGTTTGTTGTAATTGAATTATTAAATTGAAATGAAATACTATCTTGATCTAATTTTTCACCATAATAGCTTGAAATATATGATTTTGATTTCGATGGAATAATTTCGTTCTTATTCTCAGTTGCATGGAAATCAATTTTTGAAATTTCACCATGCCACAGTTGTTTTTTTAAAAGATGATTGCAATTAGTAATCTCGTCGGAAACAATCCAAATTGGTTCGTTCTTAATTTTTTGTATTTTTCTTTTGTGGGTAATTTTTTTATTAATGTATTTAAATGCTGAAATTTCACCTTCAAAAATATATTCCGTTTCTGTTTCGTGATTTTTTTGATAGATTTTTTGAGTCCAGTAATACCAAATAA
>CALPOI020000144.1 GCA_943325145.2 Candidatus Planktophila lacus
CCCTGAGTGAACCATTGTACGATCAATTGGAATTAGATCAATCCAATCATCCAGTCACTCTTCAAAAGATAGTTCTTTCTGCTCATTTAAATGAAAGTCAAAAAGAATCACTTCAAAATACTTGGCGTCAATCGACAAAAAAAATGGTGCTTGTCGGTCAGCATAAACCTGATCTACAACTTCAAAATTTATTAAATCAATTGTCTGAAGATCCTTCTGTTATCATTTTGACAGAACATACGTCAAACATGTATTTGGAAAAAGGAATCTCTACAATTGATCGTACGTTAGAGAGAATAGACCTTTCAACTCAATTTGATTACCGACCAGAAATATTGGTTGTTTTGGGAGGTGCAATTGTATCCAAAAGAATTAAAACTTTATTAAGAAAATTTCAACCTGATATGACCTGGAAGGTAGGTTATGACTTTCCTTTTATGGATACCTACCAGTCATTAAATCAGACTTTTGAAATGAATCCGATTGATTTCATGGCAACTTTTGTTTCATTAGAGACAAAAAGTGATTATGCTGAAAGTTGGTTTTTACTTCAAGCAACTGCTTCAAAACTAGCGACAGAATTTTTGGGCGGTTTGGAAACTCTTTCTGACTTGAAAGTTGTAGAACAAGTAGTAGGTCGTATTCCTGAAAATTCACATTTACATTTAGCTAATAGTTCAGTTATTCGCTATGCCTTATTGATGAATCCATCTTCAAAAATTACTTATTGGTGTAATAGAGGTACCAGTGGTATAGATGGAAGTTCAAGTACTGCATGTGGTTCTGCAATTATTGCAAAAACTGAGTTACATACTCTAATTACAGGTGATATTTCTTTTTTTTACGACAGCAATGCATTTTGGAATAATTTAAAATTATCAAATCTTCGGGTTATCCTAATTAATAATGGAGGAGGTGGTATTTTTAAAATTATACCAGGACCAGATACTACGGAAGAACTTGACGATTTTTTTGTATACGATCAGAAATATTCCGCAGAACATGTTTGTAAAACCTTTAACATAAAATACACTTCAATTCATGAATTATCACAACTAAATACTGAATTAAGTTCATTTTTTGACGAGGACATAGATGGTCACCCTAAGTTAATGGAGGTATTTACTCCAAAAGAAGAAAATTCTAAAATTTTAACCAATTATTTTAAATTTTTAAAACCAATATGATGGATTATTTTTCAATTTTATTTACCACAACTGGACTTTTTTATCTAGTAGTACTTTCTTTATTAGAAATTGTACTTGGGATTGATAACATTATTTTTATTTCAATCGTAACGGATAAATTACCTTCAGAAAAAAAGAGATTTGCACGTAACATAGGGTTGCTGCTTGCGTTAGTTGTACGATTATTTTTATTGAGTATTGTAGGTTGGATCATGGGAATGACTGAACCACTTTTCACTGTTATGGGACATCAATTAACTGGCCAAAGTTTGGTGTTATTAATTGGTGGTTTGTTTTTGATCTATAAAAGTACATCAGAAATGCACAGTAGTATCAAAGGGAACCATAACGATGAAATTAAACCGAAGAATTCACTATCAACAGTTATTTTCCAAATTGTAATGATCGATCTAGTTTTTAGTTTTGATTCAGTTATTACAGCAATCGGTATGACCAATGAAATCAGTAATGGAGATAGCTCTAAAAACCCTATGGTCATCATTTTTGGAGCTGTGATTATTTCTATGATCATAATGCTTTTGTTTGCAAAGCCAATTTCTGATTTTATTAATAAACGTCCTACAGTAAAAATGATTGCATTAGCATTTTTAGTAACGATTGGTATTGTATTAATTGCTGAGGCATTTGGCCAGCATGTACCTAAAGGTTATATTTATTTTGCGATGGTGTATGCTTTATTAGTGGAGTTTATTAATATTAGAATGCGCAAAAACAAAGGTATTTCTGAATGAGAGAGCAGGAATTGTTCGCCTATTTAGGGATTTCTGAAATCAATGAGATTGAGGAATGTTACGAAGATAAAATTTTCGCTCACAAACAATTTTTTTTGAATTCGGTAGTGATGAAAAAAGTATTCGAACAACGCTTGAATCGAATTGAAAAAGAAAAAAAGATATTTGATGAACTTGGTTATGTATCTAAACAGTCAGCCTTAAACTTTTTGCTCGAAGAATTCCCTCAATCTAATCAGATAATAACAATTTATACGCATTATCAAAAACTAAAAAATGATTTAAAATTGCGATTATTTTCATGTGATAGTTATGAAAATATTGGTTACTGCGTAATGAAAAGATTAGAATTGGAGGGTTTATATTCAGAATATTGGAATTGTGAGTATGATGAAGAAATTGAAATAGCATCAAAAGAAAATGATGAAATGTTAGTTTTAAAAATCATACGTGAATATCAAGAAAATGGAGGGAGAACTTTCGAAGACTTAAAAAAAAACAGAAACAATCCACCGGAACTCTTGTTAAAGGAAATGAAAAGGTTAAATTTGATTCGCACAAAGTATTTGTAATTATGGAAGAGACATTAAGTAGACTTCGGATTCAGTTAGAGTTAATGGATTGGCCCAATGTGTATTTTTACAAATTTATTGTTCCAAATGAAGATCAATTAGTTGAGGCAGTAAAATCCCTTTTTGACGATACAGCAGAAATAACTTTTAATCTCTCTAAAAACGGAAAGTTTATGAGTGTTAGTATCAAAGAGGTTGCAATTAATGTTGATTCAATTCTGGATAAATACAGACAAGCTGCTACAATTAAAGGTATTATTTCGTTATGATGTTATTTATCACACTTCAAACTGTAGTTATTTACATGTTTGTTTCTATAGTATTGATTATTGGATTGTTAGTATATAGAAATTTATTGAGGAAAATAAAAAAAGAGGGGGTTGATCTTGTTGATTATTGTGTGTTATACTCTTTTGAAAAAGATGTTCAAACAGGTGAATTGGAATTTTATTTCACGAATGAAAAGAAGAAGACAGTTTTATTTCAGATTTTATCAGAGTCTCATGAAGTTTTACACACATTGACAGAAAATGAATTTAGTCCGGGTGGACATATATTAAGATTTGATTCAAAGTTATTAATGGATGGTGTTTATTACTATCAGTTAAAAACAAATAATCAAGAAACTAAAAAACGAATGACAATTTCAAACAATTGACAATTTGTCACTCCAAACAAATTGGCAAACATTTTGTTAAAAACAAGTGTATATTAACCTAACTCTAGTCGAGTTTTAAAATAAAATAAAATGGCAATAGAAATTACAGATGCAAATTTTGAAGAATTAGTATTAAAATCTGACAAACCAGTATTGGTTGATTTTTGGGCAGAATGGTGTGGTCCTTGTAGAATGATTGGTCCTGTTGTTGAAGAATTACACAATGAATACGAAGGTAAAGCAGTAATTGGAAAAGTAAACGTTGATCAAAATCCAAGTGTATCTGCTCAGTTTGGGGTAAGAAACATTCCTACAATTTTATTCATCAAAGGTGGTGAAGTTGTGGATAAGTCTGTTGGAGCTGTTCCTAAAGCACAATTAGCATCTAAGTTAGACGCAATTATTTAATTCAAAGATTTTAATTTCGGTCTTTGCAATGCATTGACCGATTTTTTTTGCTCTGTAGTAATGATTGATATACAAGCCATTTAATGAAGTTATTTTTTTCAAAAACAGTTAAATTTATAGGTGACATTCTGTCGAATGGCATATAAGTTGAAGTGTAGTCTGTCTCGATATTAGATTTGTTTATTTTAATAAAATAACAAATTGAGTTTTTATAAATGACAAAATGTCAAAATACTATGATAAATAATAAAATTGATTTAACACTTTTAGAATTGTCTGATAATATGGAAAACGAAGCAGAATTTATACCATTAATTACACAAGAAGAGGAAGATTCAATGAACAAACAAGAATTCCCTTCTGAACTTCCAATACTGCCTTTACGAAATAATGTTTTATTTCCTGGTGTAGTCATTCCAATTACAGTAGGCAGAGATAAGTCTATAAAATTAATTCAGGATTCAAATAAAGGGGATAAAATCATAGGAGTTGTTTCTCAACGTAATCAAGACGATGAAAGTCCTGAAATGGGTGATTTGCATTCAGTTGGAACTGTTGCGCAAATCATTCGAATGTTGAAGATGCCTGATGGAAGTACAACAGTAATTATTCAAGGAAAACGAAGATTCAAGATCGTTAACGAACTACAAACGGAACCTTATTTTAGAGCATCAATTAAATTATTGTCAGAAAAAAAGTATAAAAAAGATACTCCAGAAATGGAAGCTGTATTTGCAAGTATCAAAGAAAATGCTTTAGAGATTATCAAACAGAGTCCGAATATTCCATCTGAAGCTTCTTTTGCAATTGGAAATATTGACAGTCCTTCGTTTTTAGTGAACTTTATTTGTTCAAACATGAATGCGGATGTTGAGAAAAAACAAAGTTTGTTGGAAGAATTGGATATGAAGAAGCGTGCCTATTTGGTGTTGGAACATCTTTCTATGGAAACTGAGATTTTGAAAATTAGAAATGAAATTCAATCGAAAGTTAGAAAAGATTTAGATCAACAACAAAGAGAATACTTTTTAAATCAGCAAATTAGAACAATTCAGGATGAACTTGGTGATAATCCACAAGAACAAGAGTTAGAAGAATTGCAACAACGTGCTACATTGAAAAAGTGGGATGAAAAAGTTGAAAAATTATTTTACAAAGAATTAAATAAACTTCAACGAATGAATCCACAAGGTGCTGAGTATTCTGTTCAGCTCAATTACATGGATTTGTTATTAGATTTACCTTGGGGGGAGTATACGGAGGATAAAATGGATTTGATACATGCTGAAAAAATTCTTAATCGAGATCATTTTGGTTTGGAAGATGTAAAGCGCAGAATATTAGAGTATTTAGCTGTGTTGAAATTAAAAGGTGATATGAAATCACCAATTTTGTGTTTTTATGGACCTCCAGGTGTAGGGAAAACTTCTTTAGGGAAATCGATTGCAGATGCTCTGGGTAGAAAGTATGTTAGAATGTCATTGGGTGGGGTACATGATGAATCAGAAATAAGAGGACATCGTAAGACCTATATAGGGGCAATGCCAGGGAGAGTGATTCAAAACTTAAAGAAATCGCAAACCTCAAATCCAGTGTTTGTTTTGGATGAAATCGATAAATTGGGAAGAAGTAATCATGGTGATCCATCTTCTGCTTTATTGGAAGTAATGGATCCAGAACAAAACAAAGAGTTTTACGATAATTATGTTGAGACTGAATACGACTTGTCTAAAGTTATGTTCATTGCTACGGCTAATTCATTGGCTGAAATACAAGGTCCTTTGAGAGACCGTATGGAAATCATTGAAGTAAACGGATATACCGTTGAAGAGAAAATTGAAATTGCAAAAAATCATTTGATTCCAAAACAACTAGAAGCCCATGGTATTCTAAAAAAACAATTTTCAATTGAGAAAAAAGTTGTTGAAAAGGTAATTGAAGAGTATACGAATGAGTCTGGAGTTAGAGGTTTAGATAAAATGATTGCGAAATTGGTTCGAAATAGAGCACGTCAAATTGCGGTGGGAGAAACTTTTTCTGTAAAAGTAACAGAAGCTGATATGAATTCGATATTAGGTGTTGGAAGAGCTCGAACAAAGTCTATCAATAATGATGTTGCAGGTGTCGTTACAGGATTGGCTTGGACGAGTGTTGGAGGTGATGTGTTGTTTATCGAATCCTCGATTACCAAAGGAAAAGGGAAATTAACTTTGACAGGTAATTTAGGTGAAGTAATGAAAGAATCGGCAATTATTGCATTAGAATATTTAAAATCACATAGCAACTTATTGGATTTAGAGCAAGAAGTTTTCTATAAATACAATGTACACATTCACGTTCCTGAAGGAGCAACTCCAAAAGACGGCCCAAGCGCAGGGATCACAATGTTGACCTCCCTTGCATCACTATTTACACAACGAAAAGTCAAACGTCAATTAGCAATGACTGGAGAGATTACGCTACGTGGGGAAGTATTGCCAGTGGGTGGTATCAAAGAAAAAGTATTAGCGGCTAAAAGAGCGAGTATAAAAGACATTATTTTATGTGAAAAAAACCGAAAAGATGTGGAAGAAATTAATTCTTCATATTTGGAAGGTGTTACTTTTCACTATGTTTCATCCATGAA
>CALPOI020000145.1 GCA_943325145.2 Candidatus Planktophila lacus
GGTAGTCGATCACGATGATGCCAATGATGTTGTTCAAAATATTTTCATTAAAGTTTGGCAAAACATCGATAAATTTCAAGCAAACTCAGAATTATATACGTGGATTTATAGAATTTGTGTGAATGAATCACTTACCTTCTTGAAAAGAAAAAAAACTAAATTCTTTTTACCCATCGTTGACATAGAAAAAGAACTATCGGGTAAATTAGATGGTGGTAGTTTTACAGGTGATGAAATTGAACGAAAACTACAAAAAGCATTATTGAAACTTCCTGAAAAACAAAGAATTGTATTTAACCTTAGGTATTACGATGAAATGCCTTATGAAGAAATGTCGAAAGTACTAGATACGTCAGTAGGTGCATTAAAAGCATCTTACCATCATGCTGCAAAAAAAATTGAAGAAATTTTACTACACCATTAAACCAATTGATTAATTGAATGTCTAATAGAAGAAAATATCAGTCATGGAAGAACTAAAAAACATAGCGCCAACTTTAGCCAACAGGTCAAAAAAAGTGCATTTTGATGTTCCTGATGACTATTTTGAATTACTCCCACATCAAATACAAGAAAGATGTGCTTCAAAACAAAATACCAAAAAACAATTTTTCACCTTTAATAAATCAACAGTAAGTATTTTTGCGGGTATTGGAATGTTAGTGGTATTCTATTTCACAGTACCATCACAAGATCAAAAATTACAAAATGTTTCAACGGAAGAAATCTCACATTATATCAGCCAAAATATGGAGGAAGAATTTGATGAAGAGTTATTGATGGATGCGATTAGTTCAGATAAATTAAATTCAACCTCTAAATTGGAAGATTATTTAATTGAAAATGAAATAGATGAAAACTTATTAACTGAAGAACTATTATAAATTAAGAATTGAACAATGATTAAAAATTTCTCAATAAACTTGAATACATTCATGAAAAATACAGCATTTTTGTTTTTATTTTTTATCGCGAGTAACCTCGTTGCACAACAAGAATCCAAACACGAAAAATTAGAAGCAATGAAAATCGCTTTTATCACAGAGAAACTTTCTTTGACGACCAAGGAAGCACAAAGTTTTTGGCCTGTTTACAATGAATATTCTCAAAAGATTGAAAAACTTAGAAAAACCAAACGCTCTGATTTAGGAGAATTGAAAATAAACATTGAAAATAGTTCTGACAAAGAAATTGAAGCACTCCTTTCAGATGTATTTGATGCCAAAACAAAAGAAATTGAGCTACAAAAAGAATATTACTCCAAATACACCAAAGTGCTACCAATAAAAAAAGTAGCCCTTCTTTATCAATCGGAACATCAATTCAAAAAAGAGTTGTTAAAACGAATAAAAGATAAAAGATAATGAGGGAACAAGAAAAAGTAGCTGAATTAAGATCACTATTTTTAGTTCATTCAAATCCTGAAAAAGCGATTGAAATGGAAAAGTATATGAAAAATAATTTTCCATTTCTAGGTTTACAGGCTCCTATTCGAAGAACCATTCAAAAACAATGGATAAACTCCAATAAATCATTATCAATTGATCAAAAATGGCACTTAATATTCGAACTTTGGGAACAACCAGAAAGAGAATTTCAACTGACTGCTGTCGATTGGGTGATTCAATGGAACAAAAAAGATTGGTTCATCGATGATGGTAAAAAATTAGAACAATTGATCGTCTCAAAATCTTGGTGGGACACTGTTGATTTAATCGCTTCAAATTGTGTTGCAAACTTCATAGCGCTATTTTATAAAACCGACCATTCTTTATTATATTCATGGGGGAAATCCAATAATATTTGGCTTCAAAGAACATGTCTGCTTTTTCAATTAAAATACAAATCAAACGTAAATATTCCATTACTGACTGAATTCATAAGTGATTTTCATTCGAACAAAGATTTCTTCATTCAAAAAGCAATCGGTTGGAGTCTTAGGGAACTCAGTAAAATTTACCCTAATCAAACGAAAGAAATTATTGCAAATTATGCAATCGAGGGTTTAGCTAAACGCGAAGCATTAAAATGGATTTCAAATCACGCCAATTAATTTGGATAGTGTACTTTTGAAATTTATAATCATTTTAAATCGGTATGTCGAGTCAACCAAATAGAAATCATACTTTCAACGCACACATTTCTTTGTTTTTAGTAAATAGTCTTTATGCAGCGGGGCATATAATTGCAAAAGGTGTAATGCCAAATTACCTAACACCTACCACTTTCATTTTTTTTAGAATCGTAGGCGCAACGATTTTATTTTGGACCATCAAATCATTTCTTCCAAAAGAAAAAATTGAAAAAAAAGACTACAAACGTTTTTTCATTTGTGCACTTTTTGGAATTACCATCAATCAATTATTTTTTTTCCATGGGTTAAACCTTTCTTCTTCCATTAACTCAGGGATTATCATGACCACCAACCCGATTTTAGTTGTTGTATTAGGTTATTTCATTATAAAAGAAAAAATTACTGGACTAAAATTATTTGGTGTAGCATTAGGTGCTATAGGTGCCATTTTACTTACTGTTTCAGGAAATACCGCCAAAGGTGAATCATTTTTAGGCGACTTATTTTTGTTGATTAATTCAATAAGTTATGCCATTTATTTATTAATTGCAAAACCATTGATGCAGAAATACTCACCCATCACTGTGATGACCTATGTATTTACAATTGGATCAATCTATATGTTGCTTTACCCTCCAACCTACATAGATACTTTTTCAACTGACTTTTCATCCATCCCATCTGAGATTTGGTTAAAAATAATGTACATAATAATTGGCGTTACATTTTTTACCTATTTGCTCACCATCTATGCTCTGAAATATCTTTCACCATCTGTTTCAAGCAGTTACATCTACTTTCAGCCAATGCTTGTAATTGTTTTCGCCTATGTATTTTACTACCTTAATGTTTCAGAAGATTATAGAAATACGATAACTATACCGAAAATTGGTTATATGTTGTTGATCTTTTTGGGTGTTTGGATTACAAGCTACGCCACAAAACGAAATAAAAAATCACTAAAGGCTTAAAAGAAAAAATTGAATTATTTTTAGTTTTTAGCATATTTAAGTGATAAAAAGACAAATAAAAATAGAATTATACCAAACTAAGTCACAACAGAATAAATGTTTGATGTATTTTTACTAAAAAAACAAAAAAAAATCAGAACTTTACAAACAAAATAGATTTTATGTTAAAACGATTATTTACAATTGGTGTTTTTCTTTTATTGAATTATTTTGCGTTTTCAGCGGAAAATTCAATTATTGAATCTCCATTTATGGATACGATGGCATATAATTTTTTCAGTCCTAACGGAGATTCTCTCAACCAAACGTTTATTGTAAGTATTCCTCAACAAAACTTTGAAATAGATACTTTAGGACGATTAGATCAAAAAACAGCATTGTATGTGTTCAATAGATGGGGAGATTTAGTCTATAAATCGTCTCCATATAAAAATGATTGGACAGGATTGTGTAATCAACCCAATCAATTAATGGGTAAAGAAGTTCCTGAAGGTGTATATTTTTATAGATTTGAATATACGATTGCTGAAAAAGACTACAAAATAGAAGGTAAAATTGTGCTTAAACGATGAGGTTAATTATTTGTATTTTAATTTGCTTTATTTCTGTTTTTAGTAAAGCGCAATCTAGGCAGTATTACAACCAATACATGCTTAATCCTGGGTTTTTCAACCCTGCAAACATGGATATTTACACCAAATATGGTGGGACAATGCAATATAGTAACGATTTTGCTGGACAAGGTATTTCTCCTACAAGTATGGCATTGTATGGACATTACAACAGAAGAGGACTGCAAGGTTTCGGAGGTACCATCATCAACGATTATTTCGGTGGATACAATCAATTAGAAGTTGCTGCCAATTATGCTTACAAAAAATGGGCACCGCTTGGAAATATTTGTTACTCTTTTGGAGTGCGTCTTGGAATGATGCAACAATCATTGAATACAACCGAACTCTATTATCCATCTAAAGTCATTGATGGTGTACTTGATCCAGTTTTGATGGAACCAAAACTTTCTAAGATGGGATTGAATATGGGATTTGGTTTTGCAATGGTAACTAAAGATTTTGACCTAAATTTCAGCATGCCAGGTTTGATTGCAAATCGTATGCCATCGAATGGTGATTCTACAAGAACTAGTTTATTTGATTTCTCTAATAATAATTTCTTTTTATCGGCAGGTTATAAAATTAGAATGGACGATTCATGGTACGTGTTCTATCCAACGTTTATGCTTAAGGGTGCATTTGGCGCACCAGTTCATGCGGGCTTAGACTTAAATTACTTGATGAATCAGATGGTTTATGCAAGTATTGGCGCAAGATCTGATTTATCACTTGTTGCGAATGTAGGTGTGTTTTTAGATGCTGGATGGCGATTTGTTTATACGTATCAAAATCACTTGTTGACGCAACATCCTGGTTCAGGTTATTCGCATGAAATTTCCATTGGATATGCGAGAACCCTACCTGAAAGTCCTTTTAAGTTTAGAAAATTTATGACAAGCTCAGGTGAATTCAAAAAACCATCAATTAAAGAACGAATTTCACGTTGGTTAAATAAATAAGAGTCTTTCAATTCACACTTGAAGTGATTACATTTGCTTTACAATAAAAAAATAAAATCGATTAATTATAGAATACATGAAAATTTTAGCAGCAAACAAAAAACTAGACGAAATAATTTTAAAAGTTGAAAATCAAGGAATCGAGGCAGAGGGCTTAATCGAGGATTTAAAAAACTTGAGAGAATATGCATTGAAAGAACAAGATCCTTTAGTGACTAAGGTTTTACGTCTTACTCATGAGTACCTTACTGAAAACAATTCTTTCGATATTGAAGCGCAATACGAAGAAGATGAAGAAGGAAATGAATATCCATTAGAAATTGAAGATAAAGAAAACCTTCTTTATTTGTTGAATCTTTTAAAAAATGCGGAGCATAAAATCAACCGCGAAGAAATTAAAGATTACAGAACTGCATTGAAAGAAGAACTTTACTAAACATAATTTAATCATTCACAAAAAAAGGGTTTCGTTTGAAACCCTTTTTTTTGTGAATGTACAACCATTTATTTTTTTCGCAGAACAATATCAATGGACCATGATCCTACTGTTAATTTAGCTTTATCATCACATTCTCCATTTCCATATTCAATCATTGCATCTTTTTTTCCTGTTCGTTCCAATTTAACACTACCTTTTTGGATGTATGAACATCCATAAGAAACTAACAAAGGATTTAGAATAGTTAGTTTATATGGTTTATTCGATGCATTTGTACCAAACGAATAACCAGTTATTTCAAATTTATCATCTACTCTTAAAGGAGTATTAATGCCTTCAATTTGTTTTCTAGTACGTTCACTTGACCAACTTACAACTGCACCAGTAGGTTTAATAATTTGAGCATCTTTAACAGAAATTGTTACTGTATTTAAATCTTTAAAAACTACCAACTTTGTACCTTTAACTCCAAATTTATTTCTGTAATAATCGTTAGTAGTATATCGAATGCTGTCCAATTGTTTTTTTGAAGGTTTAAAATAATATTTCGCAGTTACTTTTCCTTTTCTAAATACCGAATCTTTACAAACTTGCTCCGTCAACCCAAAATCAGTATTAACGATAATCGAATCAGTGTAGGGGGTTACCGTATGTATTCCACACTTTAAAGGGCCTCTGGTTAAATTTGAAGAAGTCGTATCTACATCCTCACCAAATTCAGCCATAGTTGCGTCTGCCATCCCATCATCATTTGCACTTTCTGACAATTCAACGCCATCACCAGTATCATCAGTTAAGGTAGTAGCCTTTTTACAAGCATAGGTTGTTAGTGCAATTCCTAAAGCTATTGCTCCAAATTTTAAATTTATTTTTTTCATTTTTTCTTTTTTAATAGTTGGTTAAAAATATGCAATTTTTGGAAAAAACAAGAATTTATTTTTCCCATTTTAAGGTGTAATAAACCCCACCGTACATCACAAAAAAAGATGCTAAACGTTCTCCAGAAGTTACGTCATAAGGAACAGTATAATAAGGAGAAATATTAAA
>CALPOI020000146.1 GCA_943325145.2 Candidatus Planktophila lacus
CATCAGGTTCTGATATTGTGCCTTCGTTTCAGGCAAAAGGAACGACTGCTGGAGGAGTTTCGATATTTGCTACAATTACAATGACACCTTACATAGAAAATTGTAAAGGAACACCAAAATCATTTGTTATTACAATAAATTCAAAAGACTCTGTAAATTATGCCTATAGTTCTTCTCAGTTTTGTGCAAATGAAGCACCTGTAGTTCCATCGCAAACAGGTAATTCAACAGGTGTATTTTCAAGTTCTCCTCAAGGATTAGATATTAATCCGTCAAATGGTAAAATTATTGTTCAAAATTCTTCACCAGGCGATTACATTGTTACATATGTTTCTTCTGGTAGCTGTAAAAGTGAATTAAATCAATTGGTATCGATCAAGCAACAACCGTTTTTAGTTTCAATTGCTGATCAAACGATTTGTAAGGGAAGTACTTTCAATACTATAAATTTCTCAGGTTCTTCTGAAACTGATTTTAATTGGGTGAACAATGATGTTGCGATTGGATTACCATTAAATGGCAGTGGATCAATTGCTTCTTTTCAAGGAGTAAATCCAGGTAGCAGTGTGATACAAGTGACACCTGTCAGTGGAGAATGTATTGGCGAGAGTAAATTATTTACATTAACAACGAATGAATTAGACAGTATAAATTTTTCATACAATAAAAGTGAATATTGTCTTGGAGAATCGAATCCGATACCATCGTTTTCAGGATTGCTTGGTGGTACTTATACTTCTAACAAAGAAGAAATTATATTGAATGCTTCAACTGGAGCAATTAATCTAGAAACTTCATTAGAAGGTATTTACCAAGTGACTTATCAATCATCAGGTAGTTGTCCAAATCAAAAGTCACAGCAGATTGAAATCATTGGCATACCAGTTGTAAATGAGATGATTAATCAGTTAGCATGTCAAAATTCATTTTTTGACACCATAAAATTCAAAGGTTATGCAACATCCTTTGAGTGGATAAATTCGAATCAATCAATTGGTTTACAGGGTACTGGAGTGAATGATATTCCTGGTTTTAAAGCGATTGGAGTTAAAGGTCAAAATATTACTTCATTATTGACTGTTACACCGATGATTAAAAGTTGTAAAGGGCAATCTACATCTTTTAGTTTTATAGTTAATCCTTTAGACGATGCCACTTATACACTATATGATACAGTATTCTGTCCAACCGTTGAGTTTGTATCACCACGTGTAACAGGTTTGAAAGGAGGTGTTTTTTCATCTGATAGTTTGATTGTAGATATGTTTTCTGGTGAGATTGATTTGAAAAATTCTCCTGTAGGAAATCACACATTGACATATACAACAAAAGGATTGTGTAAAAACGAGTTGTCAAAAAACATTGTTGTTAAACAACTTGTTAAGTTAACTTTTGATTCCATTCCAGAATTATGTAAAGGAGAGGTTTTTAGCCTTTCTCCATCGTCCTTGGAAGGTGTTACAGGATCTTGGTTTCCTCCAGTAAATTTGGATCAAACCACACTTTACACATTTACACCAGTTTCAGAAGTGTGTGCAACTTCCCATCAGTTATTAGTGGAAGTAAAAGAAAAAGTAGCACCTATGTTTTCTATTGATACGATATTTTGTTCAGGTAAAATAGAGTCTCCGTTAGTTACTACCTCCAATGAATTAATTTCAGGTACTTGGGTTCCAAATTGGAATTCCAATGCAACTCAAACCTACACGTTTCTTCCATCAGAAAAACAATGTGCTTATTCGAGAGAATTATTAATTAAAATTCAGCCGACAATAACACCATTGTTTGATGTGTTTGCTCCTATCTGTAAAGGTGATACTTTTTCATTGCCTACAAAATCAAAAAATGGAATTTTCGGACAATGGTCACCTTCATTCGTCGATAATCAAACTTCAAAAAGCTACACGTTTTTACCAGTAAATCTTTTATGTGCTCAATCTAAATCCATTGATTTGATCGTAAATGAGCTACCTGATCCTTCTTTCGCTATGCCTCACTTTGTAGAGATTAATGATTTACCAATTACGTTAACACCCAAACTTGCAGGAGGAAAATTTTTCTTGAATGGTAAAGAAGTTACTCAGATTCGTCCAATGGAATTAGGATTGGGGGTTAAATCTGTGACACATGAATTGAATGGGTTTAACAATACTTGTTTTTCTAGCCGCACGCAAGACATATTAGTTTTTGATTCTACAAGTACTGTATGTAAAAAATACGATACAATTCGAGTAATAGTTAACGATACTTTCACAATAAAAGTGTACGATACGCTTTTTGTTCAAAAGACGATTACTGATACTTTATCAATTTTGAAGATAAAAGTAAAAATTACAACAGGATTAAATTCTTTCACTGAAAATACAGTTAGTATTTACCCAAATCCAACTAGTGACAAATTGATCATTGAAAATTGAATGTACACTTTGATGTATAAATACACCGTTCATATTTATGACCCTTCAGGTAAATTAGTTTACACACGCTTAGTAAATGCGCAACAATTTGAAGTGTCATTGCGCGATTTGGGTGAAAGTGGAACGTATTTATTTCATTTAAAAGACGATAAAAACACTCTCATCGCAACGCGTAAAATAGTTTTAAACTAGTTGACTTATACAACTTTTTATTCTAAAACTATTTCAAGATTGTTCCTGAATTTGGATAAATCCTTTGCCTAATTTGTTTTATCTTTGTGCTTTATTTTTGAAATTAATCAAAACATGAGCCTAAAATACAACGAATACAAGGGATTGAATTTGCCAGATGTAGCTAAAAACGTCTTGGAGAAGTGGGAAAATCAACAGGTGTTTGAGAAATCTATGTCGACTCGAGAAGGTCATAAACCTTTCGTGTTTTTTGAAGGTCCTCCTTCTGCAAATGGACTACCTGGTATTCACCATGTAATGGCCCGTTCTATCAAAGATATTTTTTGTCGTTACAAAACATTGAAAGGTTTTCAAGTTAAAAGAAAAGCAGGTTGGGATACCCATGGACTTCCAATCGAGTTAGGTGTTGAGAAAGAATTAGGAATCACCAAAGAGGATATCGGGAATAAAATTTCAGTAGAAGATTACAACAAAGCATGTAAGGAAACTGTCATGCGTTATACAGATATTTGGAATAACTTAACCCAACAGATGGGGTATTGGGTGGATATGAACGATCCGTACATTACCTACGATTCTAAATACATGGAATCTGTTTGGTGGTTATTGGGACAATTGTATGAGAAAAACCTTATTTATAAAGGATATACTATTCAACCTTATTCTCCAAAAGCGGGAACTGGTTTGTCATCGCATGAAGTGAACCAACCAGGTTGTTACCGAGATGTAAAGGATACTACGGTGGTAGCACAGTTCAAAGTGAAGGATGGCGAAAAGACTCCTTTTGGAAATGAAACATATCATTTATTGGCATGGACGACTACTCCTTGGACACTACCTTCTAATACTGCATTGTGTGTTGGTCCAAAAATTGAATACGTATTGGTGAAATCATTCAACCAATATACCTTCGAACCAATCAATGTAATTTTAGCGAAAAACTTGGTAGGTTACCAATTCGGAAAAGGGTTTACCGCAGTAACTTCTGTAGAAGAATTAGCAACTTACAAACAAGGAGATAAAACGATTCCTTATTTCGTAGCCGGTGAATGTCTGGGTACAGATTTAGTAGGAATTAAATACGAACAATTATTACCATTTGTACTTCCTGATGAAACTCCAGAGGAAGCCTTTAGAGTGATTAGTGGTGATTTCGTAACTACTTCTGACGGTACGGGTATCGTTCACATTGCGCCTACATTTGGTGCGGACGATGCGCGTGTAGCTGCAGATGCAGGAGTACCAGGAATGTTAGTAAAAGACGATCACGGAAATTTAGTTCCTTTGGTGGATTTACAAGGTAAATTCCGTCCAGAAGTGGGTCCTTTTGCAGGTATGTACGTGAAAAACGAATACTACAACGAAGGAGAGGCTCCAGAGCGTTCAGCAGACGTTCAGATTGCCATTTTATTAAAAGAAGAAAATAAAGCTTTTGCGGTAGCGAAATACGAACACAGCTACCCTCATTGTTGGAGAACCGACAAACCAGTATTGTATTATCCATTAGATTCATGGTTCATTAAAGCAACAGCTGCGAAAGAACGCATGATGGAACTAAACAAAACAATCAACTGGAAACCAGAATCTACAGGAACTGGACGCTTTGGAAAATGGTTAGAAAATCTAAATGATTGGAATCTTTCTAGATCGCGTTACTGGGGTATTCCAATTCCAATTTGGTCAACAAAAGAAGGCGATGAGCGTATCATCATTTCTTCAGTAGAACAATTGAAAAACGAATGCGACAAAGCGGTTCAAGCGGGTGTAATGGCAACTAACCCATTGGCGGATTTCGTTGTTGGAGATATGTCAAACGAAAACTATGCTAAAATCGATTTACATAAAAATTATGTAGATAAAATTACTTTAGTTTCTACATCTGGTAAACCAATGCAACGTGAAGCAGACTTAATTGACGTTTGGTTTGATTCTGGTTCGATGCCGTATGCACAATGGCATTATCCATTTGAAAACAAAGAATACATAGACAATCACGCGAGTTTTCCTGCTGATTTTATTGCAGAAGGAGTGGATCAAACACGTGGTTGGTTCTATACTCTACACGCAATTGCGACAATGGTATTCGATAAAGTAGCCTATAAAAACGTTATTTCTAATGGATTGGTGTTAGACAAAAACGGGCAAAAAATGTCGAAACGTCTAGGAAATGCAATTGATCCATTTACAACCTTAGATAAATTTGGTCCAGATGCGACTCGTTGGTACATGATTACTAATGCGCAACCTTGGGATAACTTGAAATTTGACTTAGATGGAATTACAGAGGTACAACGTAAATTCTTTGGAACCTTATACAACACCTATTCATTCTTTACCTTATATGCGAATATCGATGGTTTCGATTATTCTGCTGCAGATTTAGACATCAATGAGCGACCAGAAATTGATCGTTGGATTATATCGCAATTGCATTCTTTGATTCAAAATGTAGACGAAGCCTATGAAACATTCGAACCAACAAAAGCAGGTCGTTTGATTCAAGATTTCGTGACAGATCAATTATCCAATTGGTATGTACGTTTATGTCGAAGAAGATTCTGGAAAAGCGATGATTCCAAAGATAAATTATCGGCTTACCAAACATTGTATACCTGTTTGGAAACAGTCTCTATTTTGGGAGCGCCTATCGCACCATTCTTTATGGATCAATTATTCAGTGATTTAAATGCCGTTACGAAACGTCATGACGTGATTTCTGTGCATTTAGCAGATTTCCCGAAAGTAAATCCAGCATTGATTGATATAGCCTTAGAAGCACAAATGGACATCGCACAACGCGTTTCTTCCTTAGTGTTAGGTATTCGTAAGAAAGAACGTATTCGTGTACGTCAACCGCTACAAACAATTATGGTTCCAACCTTAAATCAAACATTCTCAGACAACATTACGCATGTGAAAGAGTTGATTTTATCTGAGGTAAACGTGAAAGAATTACGTTTGCTAGAAGAAGGAAGTGGCGTATTGGTAAAAAGCATCAAACCAAACTTTAAAACGATTGGTCCGAAATACGGAAAACAAATGAAGTCGATTGCTGCGTTGGTAGGTAAAATGACTGCAGATGACATTGCTACTGTGGAGAAAAACCAAGGTTGGTCGGGTGATATTGATGGAGAAAACATCGTATTAGACATCAACGACTTTGAAATCTTAGCACAAGATATTCCAGGATGGTTAGTAAGTACCGAGGGAGGATTAACAGTTGCTCTAGACATCACCATCACAGATGAATTGAAATCAGAAGGTATCGCGCGTGAGTTAGTGAACCGTGTACAAAATTTACGCAAAGATTCTGGATTGGAAGTGACGGATAAAATTCGTTTGACCGTAGAATGTGCGAGTGAAATTCAAGCGGCTATTGCGCAAAACGAGGAATACGTTTGCAACGAAGTATTAGCAACTGAAATTTCATTTGGTTCTTTTGATGGAGAAGCTTTACTTGTTGATTTAGTTCAAGAAGGAGATGCTAAGATTGG
>CALPOI020000147.1 GCA_943325145.2 Candidatus Planktophila lacus
CATTCGCGTAATGACAGGTTTTGGTATCCCCGTTAGATAAATTTTAATGTAATCTTTTAATCCCTCAATGTAGGAGATTTCAGGAATATTAATTTTCACTAAACTGTATTCAGAATTGACAAAAATAAAATCAGGGGGTAATTGTTTTAAAGAGGTTGGCGTAGAATTATTGATCAAATTGTAGGCTTCTCTTACCTTTGTAACACTTTTGAAAAAACGATCAAATGAAAATGGTTTGACCAAATAATCGATTACGTCCAACTCAAATCCTTCCAAGGCATATTTGGAATACGCAGTAGAAAAAATAATGAAAGGGCGTTGCTTTAAAGACTGAACAAATTGAATTCCAGAAATTTCAGGCATTTCAATGTCCACAAAAATTAAATCTATCGTGTGCTGCTCTAATAAATCATGTGCTTGCATGGCGTTACTGCACTTTGCAATCAATTGTAGAAAAGGAACTTTTTTGATGAATTCCTCCATCATTTCAAGCGCCAAAGGCTCGTCGTCAATACAAATACATTTGATCATAAAACAGAAGTTGGAGTAAGGGTTAAATCCACCTCGAACCATTCTCCTTCTTTCGTCACTTTCAATTTATGAGAATCGGGATAAAGTAAGGCCAATCGACGTTGCACATTCATTAAGCCAATTCCATTTTTGTGCGAAGAAGTCGGTTGAGATTGTGTAGCATATTTATTTTTCACATGTAGTTGTAGTGAGTCATTCGTGAAACTTATTTTCAATGTAATCAAAGCTTCTGTGGCCACATTTGTTCCATGTTTAAATGCATTTTCTATAAACGGAATGAGTAACATAGGTTCAATGTGATGTGCAAAACCATCGCCTATTTCAATGGAACGTTCGATCTTTACTCGATCGCCAAAACGTATTTTTTGTAAATCGATGTAATTATTGATGTATTCAACTTCGTCTTCTAAACGCACTTTATCTTCGTCTGAATCGTACAACATGTAGCGTAAAAGTCCCGATAATTTTAACAAAGATTCTTCTGCTACAGGATCATTCTTACGGACTAAAATAATACTACTATTCAATGCGTTAAAAATAAAATGGGGATTGATTTGGGATCTTAAAAACGCAACTTCCGACTTTAATTGTTGGTTCTGTTTTTCTTTTTGTTCTCGATCCATTTGTACACGATCCAACAAAATGCGGTAGGAAGCACTGATGAAAAACACAAAAATAAGCGGGACAAACAATTTAAAAGGGCCGAATTTTGGATGAATCGGAGGTGGACCCTGTGGTCGAGGAAGTAAATGATGAACGAAAACATTTTCAACTAATACCAATCCAACCAAAATACCTACCACAATTAAAAAATACAACCAAGGTTTATTTTGTTGAAAGAACTTAGGAATCAGCCAATGTGCATTGGAATAAAACAACACCATAAACAAGCAATGATTGAACAATAAATGTCCATCCAAGAAATCAAATTGTCTGGCATATGGATTGTTAGATACCCGATCAACAAAGGGGATAAAATAAAAAACACTCCAAAAAAACAAATGGAGTGTTATTGTAATCACTTGATGATGACGCATCCGAGGAAAAATTACACGCAACATCGGTCGAATCAGAAAGTTTTAAATTCTTCTGAAAAATAAACTCGGTCTCGATTCACTTTTTCTTCCAACAACGTTCGAAACGTAGCTCTATTCTCTGGAGAAACACTATCAATGGAAATGGCTAATTGTAAATCGTCCTTGTAATCAAAAAACAAGGTTTGCTGATGCACACTTACACGTCTGAGTCCCGAAAAATAGATGGCTTTAAATTCTCGTTCTCCAACCACAATGGCTTTATTGGTAACTCCAACACGCCATTTGTGAAATATATTTCCATACAATAAGAACAGAATATGGTCCAAACCAATCACTACAAAAACAATTGAAACATAAATTGCTTTGTCAGTCAGATAATGGAAGGCAAAAGCAATGAGTAAATATACAATACCTTCCATAATCAAGTACATATTTACTTGAGACTTTCTTTTTTTATCAATTTCGTGGTTCCATTGGAATTTAGATTGCTTATTCACCATGCGAAGTCCTGTCCATCGTTTCATGGCTCTTCTTCCATTGATCATGAAGAAAAGTACAGCGAAGGCAAGGAAAATTTGACTTAAAAAAGGCAAATTATTTCCACTCGACTTTAAAAATTCTACGGGCAAATCAAAACCTGCAATTATTGCCACCCCAAAAGTAGGTGCTAACAATAGAAAGGTGAGAATATTTACAAATTTATTCATTCAGACAATAATCTAATTTTAGTTTTATATTCTTTGATTCTACGTTTAGATGCCTCAATTTTAGATTCAACGTCTTTTTTCAATGCATCACCACTTTTAGATTTTGAAATAAAACCTAAATTATTTTCCAATTGATTGATGTCTTGTTGAATTTTAGCAATCGATTGCTCTAAATCACGACGTTCTTTTTCAATCAATTTTCCTGCGTTTGGATTCGATTTTAATTGCTCAATGTGTGCTTCAAAAAGTACCTTTTCACGCTCAGCACCTTCTAATTTAATTTTTGAGTAATGCCCATCAATTGCTGTTTTAAACGCTTTGTAAACTCCATCTTTTTCTTTGAAAGGCACTTTACCAATTTCATTGAATCGATGTGTAAAAGCTTTTAAATCTTCGATCACTTTAGACTTATCTTCTGAAGCAGTATAGGCTACAATTTCTTCAATCAATGCCTGTTTTGCTTTCAAATTTGTTTCGTTATCCGCATCTTCTTTCTCAAAATGAGCTTTCTTAGCATCAAAAAAGAAATCACATACCGCTCGAAACTCTTTCCATAAACGTTGTTCGTTCTTTTGACCAGCACTACCTAATTTTTTCCATTCTTGTTGAATTCGAATAATTTTTTCAGTAGTATTTTTCCATTCTTCACTCTCCTTCAAGCCATTGACTTGTTGAATAAGTGCTTGTTTTTGTGCTGTAACTTTATCGTATTGAGTTCTGATCACATCAAAATAAGCTTTCTTTTTGGTAAAAAAAGTATCGCATTCATTTCTGAATTCAGCCCACAATTCTTCGTTTTCTTTTTTAGAACCCATTCCAATTCCTTTCCAAGTTTCTTGAAAATTCAATAATTGGTGCGTCAATTGATCCCATGATTTTGCTTCTTTCGCAGCATCAATTGTCTGCATAAAAGTTTTTACTTCAATCAAAAGGGCTTGTTTCTTCTCTAAATTCAGTTTTTTCTCCTCGCGTTTTGCTTCGTAAAACTGATTGATTTTATGATAAACAGATTTTACAGAAGTCCAATAAGCGTTTTTCACATTGTCCCATTCATCTTTAGGTACAGGGCCTATTTCATCAAATTCATTTTGGTACACTTTAATTTGTGCCTCCATGTCTTTGATCGTACCAGTAGCATCCAATTGTTGTATTTTACCTACTACCTCTTGCTTTAATTGGAAATTTCTTTTTAAATCGTGTTCTTTTAACTCTCTGTATATCTTAAGGTTAAAAAAGAAAGACTCCAATAATTTAGAGTATTCTGACTGAATATCTTGTCTTGATTCTCTTGGTATATCACCGATTGTCTTCCATTCTTCATGCAGCGATTTGTAAGTTTCAACAGCAATACCAATGTTTTCTTCGTTCTCTATAAGTTGTTTTAATTTCTCAAGAATTGCTTTTTTCTTTCTAAGATTTGCTTCTTGAGTCATTTTAATTTCAGTGGAAACTTTGATGCGTTTTTCTTTGAAATCATTGAACACAGCATAAAATTCTTGTTTTAAAAGATCCGGCTCATTGATATATTCTACCTCTTCGCCTCTTTCTTGTGCTTCTAAAAAAGCAACTTGTTTTTTACGATCTTCTTCAATGCAAAAATCCTCAAATTGAGTTCTTAGTTCATTTACCTCGCGTGCTACCGACAGTACATCTTCATTCGCCGCAAGTGCTGACAATTTTTCAATAAAAACTTTCTTTTCCATATCTTATTAACCTACTTGATAAATCATATCAAAATTAGACAACGCTACAAATTCTTGTATTCTTTCTTCCAAATTCTCAGAAGTGATTTCTAACAAACGTTCTGTTCCAAATTTTTCAACACAAAATGAAGCCAATGCAGAACCCGCAATAATTGCACGTTTCATGTTTTCAAATGAAGTATCGTCTGTAGAGGCAATGTATCCCATGAAACCGCCCGCAAAAGTATCTCCTGCTCCAGTTGGATCAAACACATGCTCCAATGGCAATGCTGGTGCATAAAACATTTTTTCTTGGTGGAACAATAACGCCCCGTGTTCACCTTTTTTAATGATTAAATATTCAGGACCAAATGCACGAATCACTTTAGATGCTTTCACCAATGAACTTTCACCTGACAATTGTCTTGCTTCTTCATCGTTGATAATTAACACATCCACCAAAGCAATTGTTTTCTTCAATTCGTCCAAGGCAATGTCCATCCAGAAATTCATTGTATCCATAGCAATCAACTTTGGACGTTTTTCAAGACGCTCAATCACAGAACGCTGAACTTGAGGACTTAAATTTCCAAGCATCAAATAGTCTGAATTTTGATAGCTTTCAGGAATAATTGGATCAAAATTTTCCAATACATTTAATTCAGTGATTAATGTATCACGAGAATTCATGTCGTTATGGTATCTACCTGACCAAAAAAATGTTTTTTCGTCTTTTTTGATTTGTAAGCCAGTAAGATCTACTCCATGATTGGAAAGTGTTTCTAACATAGCATTAGGAAAATCGCCTCCTACTACAGAAACGATTTGTTGATTTTTTTTATAAAAAGAAGCTGCAAGCGCAATATAGGTTCCTGCACCTCCAATAATTTTATCTGTTTTTCCAAAAGGAGTTTCGATCGCGTCAAAAGCAACACTCCCCACTGTTAATAAACTCATTTTACAATTTTTTTGTTCAAATTTACTACTTTCAAAAGTATACACTAAAAAAAATAGATTTATTTGATTGAATTTTTCAAAATAATTCAAGAAAGTAAAACAAGTTTGTATTTTTAGTGAAAATAATCTTCAAGAATGAATCTTTACTCCCGAAAACAGCGTTGGAAAATTGTGTTTTTAGCCATTGCTGTTTTGTTTATCGGTTGCTCCCTTTATTTTTCAAATTCAATTGTTTACAAAATCAGTGAACGAGAAAAAGAACGTGCGCAACTCTGGGCAAAATCCATCAAGAAAAAAGCAGAATTAGTGCAACTTACGAACAGTGCATTCGCTGCATTACGTGCCAAAGAGCACAAAGAAATGGAACTATGGTCCGATGCTCAAACAGAAATATTCAAAGAAGAATTTTCTAATTTAAATGTGAAAATCATTGGTCAAAATGAAAATATTCCTGTCGTACTTTATGACAGTAAAAAAAACTATCTCAGTGCGCATCGTAACATCGAATTAGACTTCAATGCCGTTCGAAAAAAATATCCCGAATTATCATTTGATGAACTAAATCAAAAATACGATGATTCCATCATTACGATTGCAAAAACATGGAAACATAAACTGAAATTTGAAATTACACCTTCGTTTCAAATCACTTGTGCCTACACCGACTCGAGGGAAATAGTTCGGCTAGAACACGAAAGAGACTCATTAATTCATGCCTTTAACGAAGAACTTACCGAAAAATCGAATGCGATACCAGCACTTTTAATTGATAAATCAAGTGATTCAATCATTGCCACAAATTTACCCAGTCATCAATTACACGATCAGACACTATTCAGAACTTTGGAAAAACTTGGCAAAAAAAATGAACCCATAGAAATCGTATTCAATAACAAACAGAACAGCTTGTTATATTATGACAACAGCCCTGAGTTAGGATTACTACAAGTCTACCCTTACATTCAATTCTTAATTCTAGTATTACTCATTGTGATTGCTTATTTGATATTTAAAACATTTAAAAAAGCGGAACAAGACCAAGTTTGGGCAGGAATGGCAAAAGAAACAGCACACCAACTTGGAACACCTCTGTCTTCTTTAATCGCATGGGTAGAATATTTAGAGACACAACCCATTGACGCTTCGATTCCCTTTGAGATGAAAAAAGATGTGCAAA
>CALPOI020000148.1 GCA_943325145.2 Candidatus Planktophila lacus
TATATGCATTGACTGATCAATTTGTATACGCGATAAAAAACAATGAAGTTCTCTGGAAAAATGAAATTCAAGGAGCAATTACCAGTAAATTGATTTATTTAAATGAATTAGATAGTGAAAAAGAAGCTGTTTTCTTTTCAACTGACAATAAGATATATATGTTTGATTTAGATGGGAAATCTATCAACGGTTTCCCAGTAGAAATAAGCAACCATGGTGCTACCTCCTTTTGTAATTTGAGAGGAAGTAATGCAATTTATTTTGTTTCGTCTTCTAATGAACTAGTTAAACTATCGCTTTCTGGTAAAATCGAGAAAAAATTAAAATTAAAATTTAAGGACACCCCGTCACAAATGTATTTCCTAAAGAAAGGTGGTAATAATTATGCAGTTATTAGAGACAAACAACAAGCTCAAGTGGTTGATCTTTCAAAATGGAAATTTTCAAATGCAATAGAAGCCATTCCTGAAAATTCAGTTCTTGTTACAACAGCTAGTGAACCTTCGATGTTTTATTTTGATAACAATGAATTGGTTAGAAATACAACAAAAGGAAAAATAAAGCGTTTAGGAAAATTTGAAAACCCTCATTCAATCAGCTCATTGAATGGTAACTCTAGAACATTTGTTTCTTTTTTAACACAAAAAAGTTTTGTAATGACGAATGAGGAAGGTGTGATAATTCATAAGTTCAAACTACCTTCCAATAATGATTTATCTTATACCACAATACGTTTGGAAGATGGTAAAATTTATGTGGCTTTTTTAGATCAAGATTCGAATGATTTATTTATTACAGACATCAATGGAAAAAAAATCAATAAAAAAACGCTTGAAGGTAAAGATAGTGTATTGTTATCTGGAAGTAAAGATCAATTAACGGTTACTACTTTAGGAAGTAATTACATTATTCAGTATAAATTATAATTTAAGTTTTCATGTTAACTACCAATAAAAAAAGGCTGTTTGCCTCTCTACTTTCGGGATTACTTTTTGTAATTGGATTTCCTGAAATTGGAAATTTGTCTGTACTTAGTTTTTTTGCATTCATTCCACTTTTGTGGGTAGAGCATTCTGTTTTTGAATCAAAAGATAAATCGCGTAAAGTTTTTATTTATGCATATTTAGCTTTTATTGTATTTAATATTGGTACAACTTGGTGGATTTGGAATGCGAGTGTTGGTGGTGCAATTATGGCATTTACAATGAACTCTTTGGTAATGACAGTGTTCTTCCAACTTTTCCACATTACCAAAAAGATTACAGGTAAAAAAATAGGAATGATAAGCTTTGTGTTGTATTGGATTGCTTTCGAGTACATTCATTATCAATGGGAGCTTTCCCATCCTTGGTTGACATTAGGGAATTTCTTTGCGAATAACCCTTATTTAATTCAATGGTATTCGATTACGGGTGTGTTAGGTGGTTCTTTGTGGGTACTTAGTTTAAATCTTTTAGGTTTCAGTTTAATTAAAAAATTGATATTCAACAAGGAGTCTTTAGTTCTAAATAAAAAAAGAATAATCATTTATGCATCGATTTTAATTGTCCCAATAATTGGTTCATTGATCATGTATTACAATTCACCGGACATTGGAACACCAACACAAGTGGTAGTCACGCAACCAAATGTTGATCCGTACAATGAATAATTTACAGGAAATATTGAGGACCAATTGGATCGTATTTGTGATTTAGCAGATTCGAAAACCAACAAGAAAACAGATTTTGTTTTAGCTCCAGAAACAGCATTACCTTTCTCTTTTTACGAAGATGAAGTCGAGCGAATTATCTATTACCATTATTTGGTTGAAAGAAAAGCAAATTGGAATACAGCGTCCTTATTGATTGGAGCATCAACGAAAAAGTTCTTTAAGAATAAAAGATCGCGTGCCTCAAAAAAGATTTTTGGTGGACCAGGTTACGAAGAATTTTACAACTCATCTATGTTGATAGATCAAATGGACAAACCTAAATTTATCCATAAATCAAAATTGGTGTTAGGTGTAGAAAAAGTTCCATTTTCTAATGTTTTTCCTCAATTAGAACAACTTTCAATCAATAACGGTGGTGCTAGTGGAACGCTAGGTATCGAAGATTATGCACAAGTCCTAACAAGTAGAGGCATTACTTTTGCACCTGTAGTTTGTTATGAATCTATTTATGGTGGGTTCATTTCCGAGCAGTGTAAAAAAGGAGCTGAATTGATATTTATCATCACCAATGATGGCTGGTGGGGTAATACACCTGGATATAAACAACATTTAGCATTTGCACGTTTAAGGGCAATTGAAAATAGAAAATCCATTGCTCGTTCTGCAAATACTGGAACGTCGTGTTTTATTAACCAGCGCGGAGATGTCATCAAAAAAACTGAATGGTGGAAGGAGGCATCCATCAAAAGTTCTTTAAAACGAAATTCGATAAAAACATTTTATTCGATGAATGGTGACATCATAGGGCGTAATTTAGGGGCTGCGGCGACAATTTTATTTTTTTACTCCGTTTATTTATTCTTTAAACGTAGAAAAAAAACGCATTCTTCAGAATAACTTTTCAATAGATCTTGACTACTTATTACCAAATAGTTTAGAAAAAAAGCTTCTGTTTTTTTTCTTTTGTTGGCTACTTATTTCGTCGAAATAACGTGAAGAAAACTCCATCACCATGTTATTACCGTATTTTGTATGTGGCGCAAAACCAACACCTAAATAAATGAAGTCCTGATTTAAGATGTTTTTTCTATGTCCTAAATTACTAACGTTTTCATCAATCAATAAAGACATAAACGCGTCAACACCTCTTTTATTCCCATAATCGCAATTTTCGCCATAGGTTTCAACTTGTTTATTATTGAATTTTTTAAACCGTTGAGAAAAGTTTGTATGGCCAACTACACCTTTTTTTCCGGTATTAGTTGCATGGTCTAATGCCATGTTAATCAAGTTTTGATTCAATTCTAATGGAGGAAGTTTTTTCATTGAATTTAAATCTTTTATTAAGCTCTTTACATAGCTATTATTTCTTTTTGAAGGATCTAGAACTGAATCCAAATATTCACTTAAAAATGTAGCTGCAAACAATTTAGGGTTAATTCTTGCAAAATTAGTAAGTACAACAACTGTTTTCTCTTCTTCCGTAAGTTGCGAATGCTCCTTTTGTGAATTTATAAGTTCTAAATTTTCTTTTCCCCACAAAGAATAAGGATATTTTTCATTTTGAGAAAATAGTTTTTCTGAAGTAAGTAAAATCAGAATTATCGTTAAAAAAGAGAGTGTGAGTCGCATAATTAAAAGTATTAATTGTAAATTTGTGATGCTTACATCTACCTTAACTAACGTAAAAGGAATAGTTTTAGTTTAAATTAAAATATATTATCAATGAAAAAAGTAATTATAGCTTCGTTTTTAATGTTCTCCTTTGGTGCTTTTGCTCAAAAACATAAAGGAAAATGTGATATTGGCATTGAAAAAACATATACTCAAAAAACGTTCGGTAAGAACATTGGGTATTATGTTGAATTTAAGAACAATGCTTCGAGTGCTGTTGATGCATTGGAATGGAAAGCGTTGTTTTACAATAACTTTGGTGAGTTAAAAGGGGAGAAAACAGGTACTTGGGATGCCGGTAATTTTATTAAGCCGATAAAAGCTGGACAATCTGGTAAGGATCTAGAAACAAGTTGGGTTGATGATGCAACTAAAGTTTTCATTACAATAACAAAAGTGCATTTTGAAGATGGTAAAAAATGTGTTAAATAATTGATATTTAAACCTTAAAATTTAAAGGTGTCCGAGTAATCGAGACACCTTTTTTTATTCTACGAATGCTTTAATTTTGATTATGTGTAATTTTTGTGAAGTATTTGCTTCCACTGACACCGTTTTTTCGATGGTTCCTTTTTGACTTGGTTTCGGTTCAAAAACAACTTTGATAAAATCATGTTTTGTAGGTAGGATAGGGGCTTCAGGTTTACTAGGTGTAGTGCAACCGCAACTAGCACTTGTATTCTTTATAATTAACGGTTTTTTTCCTGTGTTTACTATTTTAAACGAATAACTGTTTTTGCTATTTGGTTTTACTTTACCGAAATCGTGAATTGTGTCTTCAAATGCCAAGTTGGTTTGATTATCTATTTCTTCCTTTAATTTTCGTTGTTCTTCCAAAAGAATATCTTGTTGAATTTTTTTCAATTCTTCATCAGTATTTTGTTCTGCTGCAATGGATGAAACAATGGTTTTATCTTCCTTAGAATTTGTTCCACATGCTCCTAAAAGAAAGATACAACTCACCAAAAAATACGATTTCATAACTAATACTTCTAAGTTTAAGTTTTATTTATTTATTTACTGATAATTCCTAACTTTTCATGGGTCTTTTTATCAATCGATTGCAATGCGGCTCTAAGGGCATCGTTTTTATCGTTGTATATTTTGTAGAATTCTGTTGTTCCCCATAAATCTTGTGCAATTAATGATTTAATGAATAGTTTAATCATTCGTTCGCTTTGTTTGTATTCTTTTTCTAGAAATTTGATAGTAGGTTGTTCTTTTTCGATATAGTTAAAGAATTCTTTCATGAACGATTCTGTACACGAGAACGTTTGATTAAAAGTTTCAAATTCTGGATAGGTTGTTTTTAGTTCTTTTCTATTCTTGTCAACATAGGTTAAAGAAAAGGAATTAAAGATTCCTGTATTTAACAATGATCTGAAGTATGGCGTATATTCGATGGTATCAAGCGGTACAAAAACGTCTGGCATAATTCCGCCACCTCCATAAACAGTTCTTTTTTTAATCATTGTTTCGTATTTCAATGAATCAGGAAATTTGATGCTGTCTTGAACAGTTAATTCACCGTGTTTTAAGCGTTTCATTACATCGTTATGGTAATCCTCGCTGTTTTTACCGTAAGGTTTTTGAATGTTTCTTCCTGTTGGTGTATAATAACGCGCAATGGTCAATCGAATTTGTGAACCATCTTTTAAGTCAATCGGTCGTTGAACCAACCCTTTTCCAAACGATTTTCTGCCGACAATGAGTGCTCTGTCCCAATCTTGGAGTGCTCCTGAAACAATCTCACTTGCAGATGCAGAGTTCTCGTTGATTAAGACCACTAATTTTCCTTTCTCAAACAATCCTTTTGAATCTGAGTTTAAATCTTGTCTAGGTTGATGTTTTCCTTTGGAATAAACAACCAATTTATTTTCAGACAAAAATTCATCACTCAACGTTTTAGCAGCATACATTAAACCACCGCCATTGTCTTGTAAATCAAGAATTAAATTTTTCATTCCGCTATCTACTAACGCTTGTAATCCTGCTTTGATTTCGTCAGTTGTAGTGTGAGAAAAACTATTTAATTTAAGATAACCAGTTTCTTTGTTAATCATGTAATAACAATCGACTGAATGAACTGGAATTTTATCGCGTGTAATAACAAAAGGAAGTAATTTTGAATCACCTTTACGAAGAACTTCTACGGTTACCTTTGATCCCAATTCTCCCATTAATTTTTCACGAACTTGCGAATTTTTCAATTTTACATTGGCAATTGACTCACCTTGAACTTTGATGATTTTATCGCCAGCCATTAAACCAATTTTCTCAGAAGGTCCGCCAGGAATGGTTTGAACAACAATTAAAGTATCTTTTAACAACTGAAAACGAATTCCAACTCCAACGAAATTTCCATTGATGGACTGGTTGGCATCGTCAACATCTTCTTTGCTAATGTAAGAGGAGTGAGGATCCAATTTTTCCAATGCAGAAATTATCGCAGCTTCTGAAATGTCCTTTGAATTTACATCATCTACATAGGCATAGTTGATGTAATTAAACACATCTTGAACTTTTTGGTAATGTATCTGAGATTCATTGGTGTTTTTTTGAGCAAATAATTCGATTGAAAAAAGAGTAATGGCTCCTAGTAGTTTGATTTTCATTTCTTAGAATGCTACGAGTTAATATTAAGTCAATTAATTTAAATTCACTTCTTGAATTAATTGAAATGAATATTAATTTTCTAAAAGTAATAAATATGATTTAATTTATTTTAAAAATTACGCATCAAAAATCCCCAAACA
>CALPOI020000149.1 GCA_943325145.2 Candidatus Planktophila lacus
AAGGAAGTATTTAAAGAATTGTGGTCAACGATTGGACGTGGACAAATATTCAGAGGTCCTGTAAAAAACAGAAAGAAAGACGGAACCCCTTATTATGTAGATGGAATTTTCGCTCCAGTTTTGGGAGCAAATGGTCGACCAATAAAATACTTGGGAGTAAGGTATGAGAATACCCAAGAGACGTTTGAAAAACAAGCAGCAGAAGGTATTGTGAATGCAATTAATACAACTTTTGCTTTCATCGAGTTTGATATTAAAGGAGTGATTATTACAGCAAATGATAATTTCTTAACAGCAGTAGGATATAACTTAGCTGAAATAACTGGAAAACATCACAGAATGTTTGTTGAATCGAAAGAAGCAAATTCTTCTAATTACCTTAAGTTTTGGGAAGAATTAGGAATGGGAATTGCACAAAACTCATTGTACAAGAGAGTAACTAAAAATGGTAAAGAGATATGGTTACAAGCAGTATATTCTCCTGTGAAAGATGAAATGGGCAGAGTAACGAAAGTAATTAAAATAGCTACGGATGTTACGAGTGCTACGAATGCTTCAATAGCTACCCAGTTAGCAACGAAAGAAGTAATGAGAGTCTTAGATGCACTTGCGAATGGTGATTTGTCACAGAAATATTCAGTTCTTTCTGAGGCTGAGTTGAAACAAATGGGAGAGGCGTTGAACAGTACAATTGATGTCCTAATTGCTCAAAAAGAAGGTGAAATTGAAACACAGGAAGCAGCTCAAGAAGTAAGTAGAGTGATAAGTGCATTGGCAGAGGGTGACTTGACCCAACGTTACGAAATTTCTTCAAAAGGAGAATTGAAACGAATGGGGGATGCATTGAATAAGACAATTGATGTATTGAATGATTTGATTAGTAAAGTCATGGAAAACACATTGAATATCTCTTCAGCAAGTGTTCAAATTTCAAATTCTGCGCAACAATTATCAGAAGGGGCAACGAATCAAGCAAGTTCAGTGGAAGAGATTTCTTCTTCCATGGAGGAAATGACGGCAAATATTCAACAGAATACAAGTAACTCAAGACAGACGGAGAAAATCGCTTCTAAAGCTGCAATTGATATTATTGAAAGTAAAGAATCTGTTAACGAAACAGAGTCTTCTATGAAGTTAATTGCTTCTAAAATTTCCATTATTGGAGAGATTTCAAGACAAACGAATTTATTAGCATTGAATGCTGCGGTTGAAGCTGCTAGAGCGGGTGAGCACGGTAGAGGGTTTGCAGTTGTTGCTGCTGAGGTAAGAAAATTAGCAGAGCGTTCTCAGATGGCAGCTACTGAAATCGATGAAGTATCAGCGAAAAGTGTTCATGTAGCTCAAAAATCTGGTCAATTGTTAAACGATGTTGTTCCTAACATTCAAAAAACAGCCGATTTAGTAATGGAAATTACTGCTTCTTCGAACGAACAAAGTTCTGGTTCTGAACAGATCAATAACGCCATTCAAAATTTGAATTTAGTGGTGCAAGAAAATGCGGCAACCGCTGAAGAAATGGCAGCAGGTGCGGAAGAATTAAGTGCGCAAGCTGAGAATTTACAAGACGCAATTTCATTTTTTAAAATTGAAGGGATGCAACAGATGTCTTCAAAGTTAAAAACCCCTTCAAAAATGCAAAAAGCGAAACCAGCAACCAGTAGTAAGTTCCAAGAATTTACTCCAAAATCTAAATCAAAGTCAAAATCTGCATCAGGAATTGATATAAATCTTGGTGGTCCGGATAGTTTAGACAATGATTTTATAGAATTTTAAGCTTTTATTTATTTGAATAGTAAAAGAGATTTCATTTGAAATCTCTTTTACTTTTTCATGTTTTTTCAATATGAAACAATTTTTTTTGATTTTTTTAACCTTCAGTTTATTTTCCATCTCAGTATTTGGCCAAGAACCTGATACGAGTTCCGCAGACAATTTAGACAACGGTATTCAGCTTCACACTTTTTTAATGAATATGACGGATGTAGCGAAAGTTACTGGAGTGAAAAAACCTTTTTTACTAGGTGTTAATGGTATTCAGCTTACGGCATTTACCAAAGAAAATAAATGGTGGAAAAACGGTATGTTTTCTATGTATTTATTAAATACCTACGGTGATAATCCTACTACTGATTATGTAGGAGATTATCAGATGTTTGATAATATTGAGTCGTTTCCAGACACCAATAATCACATTCATTTAGGGAATGGACAATTGAATTACAGAACTTTTATCTATAGTTTATACTACCAACATTTCTTCAAAAAAGCACGTTTATTGGTAGGGCAATACGATTTAAATTTTGATTTTGCTTTTTCAAACATTGGTCTAAATTTTTTAAATTCTTCATTTGGGTTACAACCTACTATTGCCTACAATGTGCCTTCTTTTTCTACCTTTCCATTTACCAACCTTACAGCACGTTTTGAATATAATTTTGACACTGGAGTTTCTTGGAGAGCAGCAGTTGCTCAAGGTGTAGGGGGGAATCATTTAACAAATCCTCATTCTATAGAGTATGTAGAAACTCTTAAAGAAGGGGGGCTATTTATGATTTCTGAGTTAAGCAAAAATAAGTTTAATGGATCGAATTTTTTAAGTGAGTTCAAATTAGGTGTTTGGGGACACACAGGTTCAAAATCAATGCATTTTAAAAATTACACTAACAAAACTGATTCTACGACCAATCACTTTAATTTTGGAGCATATTTGATTGCTGATAAATTAATTTACGCTGAAAAAAGCGATTCTACCCAAGGGTTATTTGGTTTTATCGATTTAGGATACGCTCCGGGGGATTATAATATTTTCAATTTTTATGCTGGTGGTGGACTTTCGTATGTCGGTTTGTTACCAAAAAGAGATCAAGATATTCTATCCATCGGTTTAGCGACTCCTTTTTTTAGTAATGGAATTGTGAAAGTAGACAGGTATACGACTACAGAGAAAGCAATCGAATTCAATTATAATTTTGTTACTAAATACATAAATTTTCAACCAGCCATTCAGTATTTAGGAAACATCGCTGGAAATAGTTCCAATGAAAAATTTGTTTTTATGATTCGAATAGCATCACACAAAGGTGTATTTTATTAATAGGTCTTTTTGTTTGAATCACTTTAAATAAAATTCTTTCGTTTGTTTTTAAATTAATAAAAAACTATATTTAATCGAATAACAACTAATCTTGGTCATAATGAGTAAAACAAGTAAAATCCTGTTAATTTTTTCAATGCTATTGATTGTAGTAACAGGTCTTAGCGAACTATTTATAGCAGCTGCAAGTTTAAAAGTGATTTTGTTCGCTTCCACGTTAAGTTTGGCATTCATTGGTGTCTTGGTTGCTTTTATTGCTGAATCTCGAAATGTGAAAAATACACTAAATAAGATAGAACAAGCAATTTTGAATTCAAAAAAAGGGATTACTTCAAAAGTAGAAGCTTCTTCAAGTAAGGCCTACAACAATTGTATCAATGCTGCTAATCAGGTTGCTGCTTTTGTTGGTTCATTGGAAAATGTTTCTGAAGTAATTCTTTCTGAAAATAGTTCAAGTCCTGCCGTTTTCGCAAATGAAGAGCATGTGATTTTTCAGAATTTACATCAAGTTGCTTCTAAAATCAAGCAATTACATGCTGAATCTGATCAATTGAAACGTGAGATAGAAACACGAATGAAGTTGGTAGACGAGATGTGTATCGTTTCAGAAGTAGATTTAAAAGGAAATATTACGTATGTAAATGATTTGCATTGTGAAGTCTCGCAATACAAACGTGAAGAATTAATTGGTGCCAATCAAAATATTGTGAGACACCCTGATATGCCGAAAGAATTGTTCAGAGAATTATGGGCTACAATCGGTAAAGGAGAATTGTTTAGAGGTCCTGTAAAAAACAAGAAAAAAGATGGTACTCCTTACTATGTGGATGGTGTGTTTGCCCCGATTTTAGGTGAAAACGGAAAACCTGTAAAATATGTTGGAGTAAGATACGAAAACACACAACAAACTTATGAAAAACAAGAAGCAGAAGGAATTGTAAACGCAATAAACTCCTCTTTTGCATACATTGAATTTGATATTAAAGGAAATATTCTTTCAGCGAATGATAATTTCTTAAATGTTCTTGAATATTCATCCCAAGACATTAAAGGAAAACACCATCGAATTTTTTGTGATTCAGACTTCATAAATTCAAGTGATTACATTAAATTTTGGGATGATTTAGCAAATGGCGTAGTTAAAAAAGGGCAATTTCAAAGAGTTTCTAGAAACGGAAAAAAAGTTTGGATCCAAGCAGTTTACTCGCCTGTTAAAGATGAAATGGAAAGAATTGTAAAAATTGTAAAAATTGCTACAGATATAACACGTCAAAAAGAAATTGAACTTGAAACAAAAGAGGCAGCAATTGAAGTTAGTCGTGTAATTGGTGCTATGTCCGAAGGGGATTTAACTAAACGATATTCAATCGCTTCAACAGGTGCCTTAAAAACAATGGGAGAAGGATTAAACGAAACATTAGAAACGTTAAATCAACTGATTGGTACAGTAGTTGTAAATTCTGAAAACATAGTTTCAGCGAGTGCACAAATTGCAGCAGCCGCGACTGAGTTATCTGCTGGAGCAACCAATCAAGCAAGTTCTGTTGAAGAAATATCTTCATCTATGGAAGAAATGACTGCTAATATTCAGCAAACATCTAGCAATTCAAAACAAACTGAACGCATTTCAGTTCAAGCAGCGAAAGATATTCAGTTGAGCAAAGATTCTGTAATTCAGACGGTTCATTCAATGAAGACCATTGCTTCAAAAATATCTATTATTGGAGAAATTTCACGTCAAACAAACTTATTAGCACTGAATGCTGCGGTTGAAGCCGCTCGAGCTGGTGAGCATGGCCGAGGTTTTGCGGTGGTTGCCGCTGAGGTAAGAAAATTAGCAGAGCGCTCACAGGCCGCTGCAACTGAAATTGATGAGGTTTCTGCAAAAAGTGTTGATGTTGCTTTAAAGTCGGGTGAAATGCTAACGGAAGTTGTTCCGAATATTCAAAAAACATCTGATTTGGTGGAAGAAATTACTGCATCAAGTACAGAGCAAGGTGTTGGTGCAGAACAAATAAACAATGCAATTCAAAATTTAAATGTGGTGGTTCAAGACAATGCTACTACTGCTGAAGAAATGGCTGCCAGTGCTGAAGAACTCAACAATCAAGCCGAGGTATTAAAAGAAGCAGTTGCTTTCTTTAAAATTGATGGATATACCCATCGAACAGATTTGGGGTACAAACAAAAGGAAGAAAAAAGAAGCTCAAGTAGTAAGCCTGTTTCATTTTTAAAATCAAACTCAAGTCAAGGAGTTACGATAAATTTGGATAAAAACGATGCACTTGACAATGATTTCATTGGGTTTTAATGAAGAATAAAAATTAAGTTAGAGATGTCTGATAATCAACCTGCTCAGTTAAGTGATGCTGATTTTGTTAAATTGAGCACTTTCATCTATTCCAATTATGGAATAAAGTTACCGCTTTCAAAAAAAATCATGTTGCAATCGCGTTTGTCTTCACGTTTAAAAGTGAATAACATGAATTCGTATGCTGACTACACCAAATTTGTGTTGTCAGGTGCTGCAGGAGAAGCGGAAATAATCAATATGATTGATTTAGTTTCAACGAATAAGACAGACTTTTACAGAGAAGCAATGCACTTTGATTTCATGCGAGAAGTTGTTTTACCAGAATACATAAATCGTGAATCGAATGAACCGCTAAAAATTTGGAGTGCAGCCAGTTCTTCTGGTGAGGAAGCATATACGATTGCAATGGTCATTAGTGAATTCATTGAAACGCATCGAAGATTTGACTTTGAAATTTTAGGCACAGATATTTCTTCAAGAATTTTAGAAAAAGCAACATTAGGAATTTATCCAATTGACAGGGTAGATGTTGTTCCATTAGCACAAAAGAAAAAATATTTATTAAGAAGTAAAGATCAGGAGAACCCGAGGGTAAGAATCGCTCCCTTTTTAAGATCGAGAACAAGATTTCAACGATTGAATTTAATGGATGCTTCTTACAATGTTCCGAAAGA
>CALPOI020000150.1 GCA_943325145.2 Candidatus Planktophila lacus
AATCTAAACTATGGTGATATAAGCCAAGGATATACAAGTTGGTTTGGTTATGGTCAAACATATGATAATGTTATCCAATTTACTGTAAAAACTACCACACCTGATAATACAATAATACCGATTAATGTTTCAATGGTAGATGAGAGTGGAAATACCTGGACATCTAGTTTTAATTTGACAGTAGAAGCAACAAAGGCGGTGTTAACCTATGATGCATATTCAATAAATTCAGACAATAACGGAGATAAAACGATTAATAAAGGGGAGACAATAAAATTAAATGTTCGCTTAAAAAACATTGGAACAAGTACAGTAAAAGGGTTGAAAACGACGTTTACCACAACGAGTGAGTATGTAACAGGATATACATCTACAGCGAATCTAAACTATGGTGATATAAGCCAAGGATATACAAGTTGGTTTGGTTATGGTCAAACATATGATAATGTTATCCAATTTACTGTAAAAACTACTACACCTGATAATACAATAATACCGATTAATGTTTCAATGGTAGATGAGAGTGGGAATAAATGGAAATCTTTATTTTATCTAAAAGTTACAGCTCCTTAATGTGTTTTTGATGTTCAAAATAACTTTGATTTTTTAAAATAACATTTTGACTATTAATTAAGTAATTTAAAAATTAAATTTTTAAATTTGTTATTCTAGAAATTAAAAAATTAAAAAAATGAATAAATTCTTTTTTTGTGTTATTATAATCAGTTTTTTTTCTTGTCAAAAAGAGGATGTTGCACCTTCAGAGAATCAAAATTCTAATTCTACTACAAATCTAGTGCCGATTTCTGGATTATCTAAGATTGATGCGATTGATTGCAACAATTATAATGTAAGCGGAAAATTGAATAAGGATCAGGCTTCTTACGGTTTATATATTACTATACCATATTCAGGTGGTAATGGTAAGGCTTATTCTTCACAATCTATTGCATCCACTGGTGTGACTGGTTTGCAAGCTACTTTAAATCAAGGTAATTTAGCTTATGGTCAAGGACAATTTATTTACAACATTACAGGCACCCCAACTTCTGAGGGTTCTGCACAATTTTTGATTTCTTTTGGAGGGAAAAATTGTTCTATTAGTATCCCTGTAGAAAATACAGATAATGATGCAACTATTTCATACTTTGATTGTGACAACGCTAAGATATCAGGTTCACTAATTAAAAATCAGGTGCTAAACAATGTAAAAGCAACTGTTTCTTATTCTGGCGGAAATGGTAAATATTTTTCAGCAAAGAAATTCACATCTACTGGTGTTACTGGATTATCGGCTATATTGTCTGAAGGATATTTATCTGTTGGTCAAGGAGAGTTAACATTTTCTATTTTTGGTACTCCAACTTCTTCTGGAATTGCTCAATTTGATTTGATTTTTGGGGGTAGAACTTGTACAATATCGATCGAAGTTAGCAACGCTTTCTCAATAATTCAAGATGTAGAAGGTAACACTTATTCTACTGTTCAAATTGGAAATCAATTATGGATGGCATCTAACCTAAAGACCAAAAAATATAGCGATGGGTCACTAATTCTATATGAAACTGACAATACTAAATGGTCAAACAATAATACAGGAGCTTGGTGCTATTATGATAACAACACCACAAATGATTCCAAATACGGAAAGTTATACAATTGGTATGCATTAAGTAGAACAACGAATGGAAATAGAAACATATGTCCTACAGGTTGGCATGTACCTTCATTTACTGAATGGAATGAATTAATTGATTATTTAGGTGGAGATGCTGAAGGAGGTAAATTGAAGGATACTGGCACTTTAAGTTGGTATTCTCCAAATACAGCGGCAACTAATAGTTCTCTATTTACGGCTCTGCCTGGTGGTTGGCGTATGAGTGCTGGAAGTTTTAATTATTATCGTTATTATGGATTCTGGTGGAGTACCTCTGATAATGATGTTAATGCGTCAATAATTGGTTTAGGAAATACCAATGGTGATATTGTAAAATTTAGTACTTCAAAGAAATTTGGTATGTCAGTTCGTTGCCTTAAAGATTAATTTATTTTAACCTTTGTAAAACCCTTAATTCAACGTTGAAATAAAAGTTAACAACATCATTTACAATAGTTATTAGGTGGTTTACTACAGTTATTAAGTTTTAATCTGCCGAAATTTATAACATTTGTAAAGTTTTCACTTAACTTTTCCTTTATTTTTTACGGAGGTACTAGAAGTTTTTCTCAATAAATCGGCTTTACTTTTCGGACGAAGGAATGGATTCCAACTAAAACCTGGAATAAATTGTTCTTCTTTATTGATGCCATTCATAGGATACATTAAACCATCAGCTTGATCAATGTAAATAACTTTTTTAAATTGATTGCTGTCAATGTGAACTTTTATTTCACTTGCATACAAACGATTCATGCCTTTGCGTTGAATTTCAATGAGACTATCTTTTTTTAACGATTCTTCTGGGAAATAGATTGTCTGTGCATTTCCTTGAACATGAATTTGTTTTAGATTATTCAAGGTGTCAAAATAAGCAATCATTTTTTTTCCAGCGATTTGGTTGTAATAATTCCCAGTATCAACTTCCATGATGGCGTTCGAATTTGGAGCAATTGTAGCATACTTTAGGATCGTATCTTTTAAATACAAACGAATGGTATCTCCTTTTAATTCAGTATTTTTATTCCAAAGAATAGGTTTTTTTAAAAGTTCAATTTCATTGATTGTTTTTTTTGTGAAGATCAAACTGTCGCAAACGCCTTGTGTTTTGTGGCTATAAATACGGGTATTATGGTAGGCTTTGACTTTGTTGATTTGGTCTGTGCTGTCAGTAAATGTGAAAAGTGTATCGGCGTGAATGTGTAACGTATCGTCTTTCAATTGATAAGAGAAAATCGCATTTCCAGTCAGGTAATTTTTGTTTTCAATTTTAGATTGTGAGAATCTATTTCCAGTAAATGATATTCCTTTTTTCTTTTCAGTATACGTAATATTCCCTTTACCAAAAGCAGATTTGTTTTTCGGGTTGTAATACAAAGTATCTCCAAAAATGTGTTGTTTTGGTTTAATGATTTTTGCATTTCCTTCTAGTAAAGCTTCTTCAGTGTTGGTGTAGAACCAACCTCGGTTACAGAATAGTTCAGTACTGTCGGTTTGGTAGACGCTTGTTTTTGTAAGAAAGGTTACTTTTTTCTTTGCTGAATTGTACTTCAGTGAGTCTGTAAACATTTTGGTGGTCACCCCATGAAATTCGACATTCTTTGCAACGGTGATGTTTTTAGTTTTTGGGTAAAAATAGCCGCGTAAGCTAGTTAAATATTCTTTGTTGGCATTGTTTTCAATTTTACCAAAATTTCTATAAATGGCAATTTCTAATCTTGAATCGTAATCGAGACTGTCGGTTGTTATTTTATAGACGTTGTCTCTTATTTTTACATTTCCCCATAATTTAGCTATGCGCGTATTTCCATTGTAGTGCAATGAATCACAATATAAATTTAGGGTGTCGTGTTTGTTTAAATGAACATGACCATACGCTTTGATAAGTTGTTTTGAATCAAAATAGGAAGCAGAATCACAGTAAATAATGTTGGATTGGTAGTTGATATTAATATTTCCAATTAACCGATGTTCTCCCGTTTCTTTGAAATAAATTAATTTTTCAGCTCCGGGCTTTAGTTCCATTAAATTGTTTTGTCCCTTTAAAATAGGTGATAAAATAACAAAAAAAGCGCTTAAAAAAAGCGCTAGTTGTTTGTTATGTAACGTGTAATTCACGAATTATTTTTGATTGTTTAGGGTTTGTTTTCTATCCGGACCAACTGATACAACCGTGATAGGAACTTCTAAAGCTTTTTCTAAGTAAGTCACGTAGTTTTTTAGTGCTAGTGGTGCATTATCGTAGCTGTCTAGTTCTGTTAAGTCACAATTCCAACCTTCTAACTCTTCGTAGATTGGTTCAATTTCTAAATTAGTGATGTCATAAGGAAGGTATTCTACCAATTCACCATTAATTTTGTAGTGTGTACACACTTTTATTTTTTCAAACACACTTAAAACATCTGCTTTCATCATTGAAAGTTCTGTAACACCATTGATCATTACCGCATATTTTAATGCAGGTAAGTCAACCCAACCACATCTTCTTGGTCTTCCTGTCGTAGAGCCAAATTCATTTCCTTCTTTACGAATATTTTCACCATCTAGGTCATGCAATTCGGTAGGGAAGGGACCACTACCTACACGTGTACAGTATGCTTTAAAAATTCCGATAACATTTCCAATTTTTGTTGGAGCTACCCCTAAACCTGTACAAGTACCTGCAGTTACAGTATTTGAAGACGTTACAAAAGGATAAGTACCGAAATCGATGTCTAACATCGTACCTTGAGCACCTTCAGCAAGAATCTTTTTACCTTCTTTTAACGCATTGTTTAAGTAGATTTCACTGTCGATACAGGTAAATTTCTTTAACAATTCGATTCCTTCAAAAAACGGAGCTTCCAATTCTTCAAGGTTGTATGTAAAGTCAGGTGTATGTTTTAAAATTCCTTTATGTTTTTCTACCATTGCTGCATACTTCTCATTAAAGTTTGGAGCAAAAATATCACCTACACGGATTCCATTTCTTCCGGTTTTATCCATGTAAGTTGGCCCGATACCTTTCAGCGTAGACCCAATTTTATTGGTTCCTTTAGAAGCTTCAGAAGCCGCATCCAATAATCGATGTGTTGGTAAAATTAGGTGCGCTTTTTTAGAAATGATTAAATTGTTAAAAATGTCCATATTGAATGGCGCTAATTTCTCAATTTCTTTTTGAAAAACAACAGGATCAATAACCACACCGTTACCAATCACATTTTTTACGTTAGCTCTAAATATTCCAGAAGGGATGGTATGTAATACATGTTTTATGCCTTCAAATTCCAATGTGTGACCAGCATTTGGTCCACCTTGAAAACGAGCAATAATATCGTATTGCGGTGTTAATACATCAACAATTTTTCCTTTTCCTTCATCGCCCCATTGAAGGCCTAATAATACGTCAACTTTCATTTATTAAGTGTTTTTACGTGTGTTAATCGTTGATAAATCCATTTAATTAGATCTATAGGTGTATCAAGATTAATTCGTAGATTTTTGAATTCCTTCTTCGAGAGAAGGATGAATAGTGAATATTTCGTTTAATTTTGATATTTTAAATATTTTTTCAACATTTCCGTGCAATGCGCACAAATTGAGTTCAATTTGATTCGATCTACTTCTAGTAAGCATGCGAACAAAGAAGTTCAGACCTGAACTACTGATGTAATCTAACTTTTCCAAATTGAAAAATATTTTTTTAGTTTTTTTCTCAATTTGAAGTTGAACATTTTCTAATAATTCTCCAGTATCGCTGTCAGAAGTAATTTTACCTTCCAAAGCGATAATGGTTGTTTCTTGTTCTTGTTCGATGGAATACTTTAAACTCACGGCTTTTTATTTTGTAGATTTAACCCCATAGAAATACAACGAGTGATGTTGAATTGAAATGTTAAAAACTTCTTCAATCGTTGATTTTATTTGTTGAATACGCGGATCGCAAAACTCAATGACTTCACCAGTATCCGTCAAAATTACATGGTCGTGTTGTTTTGACCCATGTGATTTCTCAAATTGAGCGATGTTTTTACCAAATTGATGTTTACGCACTAGATTACAAGCCAATAATAATTCGATTGTATTATAAAGTGTTGCACGAGATACACGGTAATTCTGATTTTTCATTTTGTTGTACAATGATTCCACATCAAAATGTCCCGTATAATTATATATCTCCGCTAGAATAGCAAATCTTTCAGGTGTTTTTCTATGACTGTGCTGTTCTAAGTAAGCAGAAAATATCGTTCTAACAGTACTTTGTAATTCCTCTAGTTGCATTTAGATAAAAAAGCGAAATTAGTATTTTTATGAAATATATTACCGAAAAATAAAACTAATTATTCTTTAACATTAATTATTTCATTTTCTTCAACGTCCCAACGCTCAATACGCTCAACTCCATCTATTTGTTGGAATTGTTTTGTTAAAGCATCTA
>CALPOI020000151.1 GCA_943325145.2 Candidatus Planktophila lacus
CTCAGAAATTGAATTTTTCTTTTGGTTTTGCTTTTTCATAATGATGACAATTTCGTTGCCATCTGCGTATTTACTTTCGAACCTTGGGATTGCGATGCGACAAAAAACAATGGCTTTTCCTTTTTTTCTAAGCCTTTATTTTTACTTGGTTAGCACACATGAAAAAATAAATAATAAACTAGATCAAAATCGTCTACTCAGTCAAAAAAATTAAGAATAATAAAACTTACTTCTACAAATATGAAAAAAGAAAAAATTGCGATAATGGCTTTAAGCATGGGAAGTGGGGGCGCTGAAAAAGTAATTAGTCTGTTATTACCTCGATTAGCAGAGCTTTTTTCAGTGACATTGATTTTATTTACAAAAAATGAGCATTTCAATATTCCTGAAGAAATAAACGTGCACTACCTTACTTCCTCTAAAAAGCAATCTTTAATAGATAAGATCACGGATTACCCGAAAATTTTCATACGATTCTATCGCATTATTAAACAACAGAATATAACAACTTCAATTTCATTTTTAACACGTCCTAATTTGTTGAATTGTTTGTTGAAAATGAGCATTCCAAATGTAAAAGTAATCGTGAGCGAACGCTGCTATCCTTCCATTGCTTACGCATCATCAAAATGGAGATTTCGATTATACAAAATTTTACTTCCTATTTTATACAACAAAGCGGATGCTGTCTTTGCTAATTCAACCTTCATTGCTGATGACTTGAACACAAATTTTTCAATACGCAAAAAAGTGCATGTCATATACAATCCCGTAGCTTATTCTAAAGAGGTAACAATCAAAAATTTCGATGCTTCTAATCCATTAAAAATCGTAACAATTGGTGCAATGACTCCAATTAAAAATCAAAAATTAATCCTTGAAGCCTTAAAAATTGCAAGCGGAAAGTTTGAACTTACATTGATTGGAGACGGAATATTAAAAGAAGAGTTGATTTTGCAAAGTAAAGATTTACAAAACATAAGATTTACGGGGAAAATTAACACGGTTAACGAAGAATTAGTCGAACACGATGTGTTTGTACTCACTTCAAATTCAGAAGGATTTCCAAATGCGCTTTTAGAAGCAATGGCTGTAGGAAAAGCTGTGATAGCCACCAATTGTTTATCAGGACCACTTGAAATACTCAACAATAACATTTCAATTAACTTAAAAAATGGCGAATTTTTTCCTGCTCAATACGGTATATTAATCAACATAGATGATGTGCATGCGTTAAAAAATGCTATTCATTACCTGTATAACAATCCTGAAGTCGTCGAAAATTACGTTAAACTAAGCAGAGCTAGAGCAAAAGACTTCAATATTGAAACAACGATACAACAATTAACAAATTTAATGAGAGAATAAAATGGGCTTGAAAGATAAAATTTATGCGCATGCACCAAATGTAGTACAAAACCTTCTAATTTCATTATTCAACAGTATAGCTTACAAAGACAGGTACGGGAAACACTACAAACAATTTTTAAAAGTCTATTCTAAAAATAAAGTATTATCTACAAAGGAATTAAAAGAATTACAAAAGATAAAATACGAAGAATTTGTTGCGTTTACTTTAAAAAAAGCACCATTCTACAGTAAATTTTACCAAAAAATCAATTCTCCAACTAAAATTGAAAATATTAAATCGCTTCCAATACTAACAAAGGAACTATTACGAAAAAATTGTGAAGAAATATATACAATACCAAAAAGCAAAGCTGTTCTATCTAAAACTGGAGGCACAACAGGGGTAGCGTTAGAAGTAAGATTCACTAAAAAAGATGTAGAAGAACGTTTTGCTATACTGGATCATTTCCGGAAGAATTATGGTTACAAATTAGGTAAAAAAACAGCTTGGTTTTCAGGAAAAACATTACTCAACGAGAAAGACATTCAAAGAAATAGATTTTGGAAATCAGATTATTTGTTTAAGGTGAGATATTTTTCAACGTTTCATATTTCTGAGCATACAGCCAAATATTACTTAGAAAGCTTAATTTTATTTAAACCGAAATACATCATTGGATTTCCCTCAAGTTTAGTGGAATTAGCAAGAATGGGAAAGAAGTTAAACATAGATTTCCCAATTAAAATAAATGCAATTTTTGGAACCGCTGAAACAATTACTGAACAACTTAAATACGAACTAGAAACTTACTTTAAAACTAAAGTTTTAAACCAATATGCTTCCTCAGAGGGCGCACCTTTTATTGTAGAATGTCCTTTAGGAAATCTTCATCTCGAGCTACAAAGTGGTGTATTTGAAGTGTTAGATGAAAACAATTTACCGTGTAAAAAAGGAAGATTAGTTATTACTTCCTTTTCAACACACGGTACCCCATTAATTCGTTACGACATTGGAGATGAAATAGAACTATCAGATGCGACTTGTACATGTGGAAACAATAACCCTTTGGTAAAAGAAATTTTAGGCCGTTCGAATGATTATCTACTTTCACCAGAATACGGAAAAATTAACTTAGGAAATGTTTCTAATACATTGAAAAATGTATCAGGAATCATCAAAATGCAAGTCATTCAAGAAGAAATCAATTCAATTGATATAAAAATTTGCATTGACCCAAATAAATATTCATTGAACGACGAAAAAATATTTCTTCAAAACTGGAGAGAACGTATGGGAAATCAACAAAATATAACCATCACTATTGTTTCTGAAATTTCTAATGAAAAAAGTGGTAAATTCAAAATGGTTATAAATAAATTAATGAAATAATTATAATCTTCCTCGATGATATTTTATCAATCCCCCCTATTTCAATGCGTAATGCATATTCTAATATAGATATAACAGTGAGGTAATAATAAATTGAAACAATCATCACAAAGGATAAATATTAAGTTAAGAACTAGATTGTAATTTAGATAAGTAAAAGCAGCTTATCAATTTCTTATGCACAAATTAATTCGTGTGACAACTTTACCCATTTCGATGGAGAAATTGTTGGAAAACCAACTTGAGTTCATGAAATCTCATTTTGACATTACTGCAATAGCATGTAGTGAATCTGAAGGGACATACTTGGAGGAATATGGTCGAGAAGTTGGAATGAAAACACATACAATAGAATTTACACGTGCAATTACACCTATTCAAGATTTAAAAACGATACTAAAATTATACAAATTCCTTAAAAAAGAAAAACCAGAAATCATTCATTCTCATACTCCTAAAGCGGGTATGGTAAGTATGATTGCCGCTAAATTAGCAAGAGTACCCATTCGTATACATACTGTGGCTGGATTACCCTTAGAAGAAGCTACTGGAATGAAAAAAATTCTCCTAAAATCAATTGAGAAAATTACTTATGCTGCAGCTACAAAAGTGCTTCCAAATTCAAACGGATTAAAACAAACACTCCTTGAGTTTAATTTATGTCCTGAGAAAAAAATTAACATCATAGGAAAAGGAAGTTCGAACGGCATCAATACGGACTATTTTGACCCAGAAAAGATATCACAAGGTGAAGTAAATAATTTAAAAAGTGAACTCGGCTTAACGGGAGATGAAACGATACTGATTTACATTGGTCGATTAGTGAAAGACAAAGGAGTGAATGAATTAATCACTACGTTTGATTCAATTTCAAAATCTCACCCAAACTGCAGGCTTTTATTATTAGGGTATTACGAACAAGAACGTGATCCATTAAACGAAGATACAGTTCGAGTGATTAATAAAAATAATGCAATTATTGAACTTGGATTCATAAAAGACATTCGGCCTTATCTTTTACTTTCTTCATTTTTGGTCTTCCCGAGCTACCGCGAAGGTTTTCCAAACGTAGTACTTCAAGCAGCGGCAATGCAACTTCCTGCAATTGTAACAGATATCAATGGCTGCAATGAAATCATTCAAAACAACAATAATGGGCTCCTTATTCCTAAAAAAAATTCGGAAGCTCTCAAAGAAGCTATGCTACACCTCATTGAAAATAAATCTGTACGAGAGACCATGAAATTATCAACGAGAAAATTCATTCAAGAAAATTTTTCAAGAGAAATTATTTGGAACGAATTATTGAAAATGTATACTTCTGAAATTAAACGAATCCATGAAAAATAAAAAAATTCTAATAGCTGGTACAGGAGGATTTGCAAAAGAAGTACTCTGTTTAATTGATGATTTAGGATTACTCGATAAAGTTGAAGCGTTTATTGAGCCAGACTTTATCTTCGAAAATTACTCAAAACAGTTAAATATTCATGGAATACCTGTAAAACCGTATTCTTATTTGAAACAAAAAAAACACCTTGTAACGGTAGCAATCGGTGAATCTAAAATTCGTGAAAAGGTAGTGAAGGAACAATTACCAGCAAACACCAATTATGTTACACTTATTCATCCAACAGCAATCATTTCTAAATGGAATAAAATTGGAGATGGTGCTATAATATGCGCCGGTACCATCATCACATGTGATGTGACGATTGGGAAATTTGCACATTTAAACTTACAAACTACAATCGGTCATGACAGTGTAATTGGAGATTATTTTACATCCGCGCCAAGTGTAAACATCAGTGGAAACTGTACAATTGATAATCATGTATATTTTGGAACAGCAGCGGTCATTAAACAAGGGCTTTCAGTAGCAAAAAACTCAATCATTGGAATGGGAGCAATTGTAACAAAAAACATTCAAGAAGAAGGGCATACTTTTGTAGGTAACCCCGCAAAAATATTACTTAAAAAAGAACCTACTATCTTAGTCAACCAACTAAAAATAAGTTAAAGAATACTTCAAATAAAAAAATCCGTTGTTTTCCAACGGATTTTTTTCATGAAAAATATTGAAGCTATTCTACAAATTTATCAGTATATAACTTTGTGAATTATTCTTTAATCAATTTACGAACAACTCTATTCCCTGCATTTTCTATTTCCAATAAATACATTCCTGGATATAAATCAGCAACATTCATTTGAGTCTCAAAAGTTCTTGCATTTCCATCCAATTCCTCTGATTGAATCAACTTTCCAGAAAAATCAATCAATCGAACATTGATTTTACCAGAGATGCTTGAAGCAGCAAATGTAACTGTCAAAGTTTCTTTCAAAGGATTTGGATAAACATTCAACGCCGAAATTGAATTAGCAGCTGTTAAGTTTAATGTTTTAACCAAATAAACGGAAGAACAGTTGGAAGTATATCCTTTTACTTTTACTGTAAAACTTCCTAAATCATCACCTGTGAAATAAGTGAATTTATACACGCTATCCAAACTTATTTTCCCTTTAACTTTCCAAACATACGTAGAGTCTTTTCCTCCAAAATATTTTTTATTAAATCCAGAAAGTGAAAGCATGTGATTCGATCCAATAGTTAAAGAATTCATACGAGTTAATTCTACTTCTCCATTGTTATCTGGTGTTGGATTCGTTGAAGTAATTGAAGGTGTAATGTCGTATGAAATAATTGGATAAATTAGAAAATCCCAATCAATTAGTTCGCCTTCACCACCAGATGTAAATCCATACCCTGTAGTGGCAGATGGAAGTGAATTCTCAAAATAATCTATATTGCGTTGTGTTTTTCCTCCTGTAGTTACGAACCCCATTGCCTCTCCAAATCCACCATTAAGAACAGTAGTATTGGTAGCATAAATTCTTGGACGTACTGCATCAGATTGAGCATTCACAACAGAAATTGAAAAATGTCCGTAAAGCTTAGTTGTTTTAGAAAATTGTACGGTGTAGAAAGTATCCTTAAGTACCATCACCTCAGCAGAATCAATTCGTTTTAAGGGATGAAAATCAAACTCATCTGCAGTTTGTAAGTACACTTTCACTTTCATTGGTGCAGTTGCAGGTGTATATTTATTCAACGAAAAATTTTGAGCTGACATACGAACAACTGCGCCATTCACATCAATTTGATCCTTATTGATAAAACTTTGCGACACACCTTCTTTTAGCTTTAATTTCCCTAAATAATTAACACTGTCATTTTTCCCAGC
>CALPOI020000152.1 GCA_943325145.2 Candidatus Planktophila lacus
GATAACTCAGTTGAAATCATCCAACAAAAATTCCCAAACGTTCGATTCATTCAAAATAAAGAAAATGTTGGATTTTCTAAAGCGAACAATCAAGCAATCAAGCAATCATCCGGTGAATATATTTTATTACTTAATCCCGATACAGTTGTTGAAGAAACCACTTTTGTAAAAACAATCTCATTTTTAGATAGTCACCCCTCAGCAGGAGGACTCGGAGTTAGAATGTTAGATGGAAAAGGAAAGTTTTTACCTGAATCTAAACGGGGCCTTCCTACTCCAGGAGTGGCTTTTTCTAAAATAATAGGTTTTAGTAGACTTTTTCCAAATTCAAAAATTTTTAATCGATATCACCTAGGGTACCTCTCTGAATTTAAAACACATAAAGTTGATGTCCTAAGTGGTGCTTTTATGATGATTAGAAAGGAAGTAATTCAAAATATTGGAGCTCTTGACGAATCGTTTTTTATGTATGGGGAAGATATTGATTTATCCTACAGAATTCAATTAGCTGGATACGATAATTATTACTTCCCTGAAACAAGCATTATTCATTATAAAGGAGAAAGCACTAAGAAAAGTTCAGTAAATTATGTGTTTGTTTTTTATAACGCAATGATCATTTTTGCTAACAAGCATTTTTCTTCTAAGCACGCTCGATTGTTTAGTTTGTTAATCAACGTAGCAATTTATTTGAGAGCAAGTGTTGCATTAATACAACGTTTTGTAAAAAAGGCTAACCTTCCTTTAGTTGATAGCACGCTAATACTTTTAGGCCTTTATTTTCTAACTATTTATTGGAAAAATAATGGAATTGAATTCCCTGTCGAGTTGATAAAAATTGCACTACCCATCTATACTGGAATATGGTTATTATCTAATTATTACCAAGGAACTTACGATAAGCTCATACGAATCAAAAAAATCATCTCTGGAACTTTTATTGGAACTTTTTTTCTTTTAGCCCTTTATGCATTATTGCCTAAATCCCTGCAATTTTCAAGATTATTTATCATAATAAGTTCTTTTTTTGTCTGTTGCTACTTTATTTTTAGCAGGTATCTACTGCAATTACTTTTCAAATCCAATTTCTCCTTTAATGAAGCTGCACCAAAAAAAATTATTATTGTTGGTTCAGAAAATGAATCGCAAAGAGTGACTAAAATTCTTCAGCAAGTCTATCCTTCGCTTGAATCAATTTTCTATGTAGCACCTTCCTCAAAATTAAAAACAAATTCACACATCGGTGAATTATCTCAACTTGATCAAATCACATTCATACATAAAATTAATGAGGTTCTTTTTTGCGCTAAAGACGTATCCGCCCAAAAAATAATTCAATGGATGTCTGCTCTTGGTAATAGCGATATTGAATTTAAAATCGCACAACCAGATGCACTATTCATTATTGGAAGTAATTCTACTGAATCGAGTGGTGAATACTACAGCTTAGAAATACATGAGATTAGCAAATCAGATAACAAACGAAAAAAAAGAACTTTAGACCTATTATTCTCCTTGTTTCTAATTCTTACATTTCCAGTTTCAATTTTATTCTTCAAAAACAAAAAAAATCTTATTGTAAATATCCTTGATTGCTTAGTTGGAAAAAAAACATATGTTGGTTACAATTTGCAGAATACCAATCATCCTTTACTACCTAAATTAAAATTAAGTATACTTCATCCTATTTCAAATTCATCAAATTCAGATGAATTAAATGAAAAAATAAATCTTATCTATGCTAGAGATTATTCCGTTTGGAAGGATATAGAAATTCTTCAAAAAAATTGGAAAGAATTGGACAAAAAAATAGATTAACTTCACTATTTCAACTAGGTTTTACTTGACATTCGCATACAATTTTACGTCGTCTAACGTAATTTTATCATCTGCCAAAATCACTAGTCTTTCAATCATATTTCTCAATTCACGTATATTTCCAGTCCACTGAATACTTTGCATCGCTTCTAATGCTTTAGAATCAAAATGTTTTAAAGGCACACCGTGGTCATCACAAATCAATTTCAGAAAATAATTTGCTAAGATTGGAATATCCTCGATTCGTTGATTCAAATCTGGCACATGTATAAGAATGATTGCTAATCGATGAAACAAATCTTCCCGAAATCTATGTTCTTTAATTTCTTTCCATAAATCTTTATTTGTCGCTGCAAGAATACGACAATCGATTTTTATATCTTTTTCACCCCCAACTCTTTGAATAACATTTTCTTGTAATGCACGCAACACCTTAGCTTGAGCTGCTGCACTCATATCCCCTATTTCATCTAAAAATATCGTTCCTCCAGAAGCTAACTCAAATTTACCTCGCTTTTCTTTATTCGCTGATGTAAACGCCCCTTTCTCATGTCCAAACAGCTCACTTTCAATCAATTCAGAAGGTATCGCAGCACAATTAACTTCTATAAAAGGCATTTTACTTCTTAAAGACTTCTCATGTAATGATCTTGCCACCAATTCTTTACCTGTACCATTAGCACCCGTAATAAGCACTCTTGCATCAGTAGGAGCAACTTTCTCAATTAATGCTTTTATTCGATTAATCTCAGATGACTCACCAATGATACTGCTACCTTTAATTTTCTTAATGGACGATTTAAGGACTTCCGTTTGAACGACCAAATGATTTCTTTCTTTTGCATTTTTTAAGGTGACCAGAATTCGATTTAAATCTAACGGTTTTTCAATAAAATCAAATGCACCTTTTTTTATTGCTTCAACGGCAGTTTCAATCGTACCATGTCCACTAATCATTACAACAGGGATACCTTCGTTGTGTTGAATGATTTGGTCCAACACTTCAATACCATCCATCTTAGGCATTTTAATATCACAAAAAACTAAATCAATTGTTTGTTGTTTCAAAATTATTAAACCAGACTCACCGTCTTCAGCATCGATAACACTAAACCCTTCAAATTCTAAGATTTCTTTTAATGCATTTCGTATACTCCGTTCATCATCAATAATCAATATCTTTTTCATCAAAAATAAGCTTAAAATAAAATTAACAATGATTGTTACACCAGTTAAATTACGATTAGAAAATTCATAGATTTAATCTTTTTGTGACATATCCTTCCACTTTCGTGAAAAAATCGAGCGGTAACATTGTTCTCCATTCCTCATCTTCTAATTCACCTCCCATTACAAAATAACTATCTAGATGTATTTTCTCAAATTCTCGAATTACATGATCATGAAAATTAACTAGTGCAATCCATCCTTCTTCAACTTCATCGAACCATTCTTCGTAATAACAATCATCAGAGTAATGAAAATTCAAAACATTTTCTCCAATTAAAATAAACTTATTGATACCGTGACTCATAATTGGCTCAATAATGTCACGCTTAAAAGTCATGATGTCATTTTCTATCGCATCATTCCACTCTCCTATCATTTCGATAATAGCAAAAGATTCTTCATAGTCTACAAAAAGAATCTTAATATATAAAGTAGGAGAACCAATTGAATCCCATTGGGGATGAATTACATAATTATAGATATGATCTGTAAAGGTAAATTCACTGTAATCTCTTCCGTAAAAAGGAGATGCACTATCTTCGGAAGCTATGTAATAACCTCTCCAATTGTAAAATGGTTCGATAAAATGCATTCAATTGTTTTTAGTTAAATACTACGAATGGATTACATACCTAAATTCACAAACTGGAACCAATTATTTTAAATTGATTTAATTAGTTTGATTTTCTTAATTCTGCAAGCGTATAGAAAAAAACCAATCCGTAACCAATCGCTAACATCAAATGAAAAGGAACCATCCCCAAATCTTGATACAAAGCTCTATTAATCGCTGTAAAACCAAACAAAACCATTAATAATCCTTCCCCAATTGTAAGCAATGAAATACTTTTTTTATCGTATTTATTTCCTTTAAACTCACTTTTAGTAGCTACATTAAATTTTGGTGTTCTTACAAATGAACTCTTAATGCCCAAATAACCTTCAATTACTGCAATTGTATTACTTAAAGATAATCCCATTGATACAATTAAAAATTGGACAAAACGTCCGAAAAAACGGAACATTGAACCAAGAGTATTATTTGTTTTATCTCTGTAAGACAACCAATAATAGTACATTAAAAATAGTGTACTTACTATAAATATCGAACCAAATTTGATGTAATAATTTAAATCTGAAAAACTATCTTTTATATGTAATACAGGAACACTCAAAATAGATAAAGTCAATATAAACAGGAATACAGATGAATTAAATAAATGGGATAGTGCGTGCACTTTATCACCAAACTTTACGTTTTCAGCACCAATAATTCTTCTCCACATTTTAATAAAACATTCAGCACCACCTTTCATCCAACGATGTTGTTGATTTTTAAGAGCTGACATTGTGATTGGTAATTCGGCTGGAGATATTACATTCTCAAGATATTTAAATTTCCAACCTTTAATTTGAGCTCTATAACTTAAATCTAAGTCCTCTGTCAATGTATCATGCTCCCATCCACCAGCTTCTTCAATACATTTTTTTCTCCAAATTCCTGCAGTACCGTTGAAATTTATGTAATGACCAGAGCTGTTTCTACCCCCTTGTTCAATTGCAAAATGTCCATTTAATCCAAAGGCCTGAAGCTCAGTTAAAATAGAATAATCTTTATTCAAATGTCCCCATCTAGTTTGAACTACACCTATCGAATCATTTTGAAAATAAGGCATTGTTTTAAGTAGAAAATCTTTTTCAGGTACAAAATCCGCATCGAAAATAGCTATAAAATCACCTTCAACTTTATCCATAGCAGCATCTAACGCACCAGCTTTGTAACCAGTTCTATCTACTCTATGGATATGTTTAATGTTTACTCCTTGCGCTGCTATTTGAGCAACTTTATTCGCAATAACATCTTTTGTTTCATCCGTAGAGTCATCTAACACTTGTATTTCGAATTTATCTCTAGGATACTCAAATTCGGCAGCAGTTTCAATGATTCGCTCTGCAACATACAATTCATTAAACATAGGTAATTGAATGGTAACTTTTGGAGCGTTGGTTAAATCCATTTCTGGAGTAATTTCTTCTGCCCTTTTTTTTCGTGTTTTAGCGTAGGCAACTGAAAGTGACAATTGTAACACACTGTAAAAAAAGATTAATACCAAACATAATGCATAAATTACTAGTATAATTTTCGCCAATAAATGTGACCAATAATGCTCTTTTCCAAATGCATCCCCCCAATTAAACATCCAGCTTACCTTTAACCGAATAGGGAAAGGCGTAAATGTAAAATGTTCTTTATGAGCATCTGTTAATTCAAACGGATAAGTAACCTTTTCGTAATCTTTATCAGTAATAATAATATGATATTTACCCAATGGTAAATTTTTAAACTTAAAGTAGCCTGAATCATCAGTTTCATTTAAATAAACTTTTTTTGATTGATCGTTTTGAACCGTCAACTTTACTTCATCAACTTCTCGTTCGGTTTGTTGATCAAACAACTTACCCTCTACCAATTTACTAACTTGAGCATTTGCAGAAATTGAAGCAAAAACTACAAGTAGTACCAATAAATATCGCAGCATATTAATTAAGGAATTTGTATTAACTGTTTATAAAAAAGAAAAAGAACAAATATAATTTTAATAATTATAAAATAGAAACATTTCTGATTCAAGGATTGTATTTATTTAAACTTTTGCAATTGTTTCCAGTAAATATGAAGTCAAACTTTACTTTTTAAAAGATAGTGATCAAAATCATCATGAAATTAAAAAAGTGGAGAATTTACTATTCTCCACTTTTCATTTTAGTTTTTTTAATCAACTTAGGTAATAAATTCGAACGAGATATGTTTCCCTATTTATATCAAGGAAACTTCAATACAAACTCGGTTCGTCGATTGACTTGGTGTAATTCTTCCGAA
>CALPOI020000153.1 GCA_943325145.2 Candidatus Planktophila lacus
AATTCCGCTACTTTTAAGCAAGAGATAGAGTTTCTTTCAAGTGCTCCATCGGATATTAAGTTTGGTTATACATTTCAAATTTGCGACGAAAACGGTTGTATTTTTCCTCCTGAACAAGAAGCAAGTGTGAAAGCAGTAGGTTATCTTCCGGCTGCAAATCCAGCTTCTGTTTTACCTAATGTAGATTCTGTTACATTAAATTCAAACTTTAAGGAAAAGAATGTTTCTGAGATTAAAATTGATGATCACAAAAAAACCAATTTAAAACTAAAGTCAGTCAAAGTAAATTCATCTGCTAAAGATTCTTGGTGGGTCATATTTTTAAAAGGTTTTGGAGGAGGTTTGATTGCATTACTTACGCCTTGTGTGTTTCCAATGATTCCAATGACGGTTACTTTTTTTACTAAGAGGTCAAAATCTAGAACATCGGGGATTTTAAATGCATTATTATATGGCGTCTCGATCATTGTGATTTATGTGATTTTAGGTGTTGTAATCACAGCATTATTAGGTCCTTCTGGTTTAAACGATTTATCCACAAATGTTTGGATGAACTTGGTATTCTTTGCAATATTTGTGTTTTTTGCGTTTTCATTTTTAGGCGCTTTTGAAATTAGATTACCGAATTCTTGGGTGAATAAAGCCGATGGGAATGCCGATAAAGGAGGGCTAATAGGGATATTCTTTATGGCATTTACATTGAGTTTGGTGTCTTTTTCATGTACAGGACCTATTATTGGTACCTTATTGGTAGAATCTGCTACGGGAGGAAATTTAATTGCCCCAACAATTGGAATGGCAGGTTTTTCAATGGCACTAGCATTGCCTTTTACATTGTTTGCTATTTTTCCGGGATGGTTGAATTCATTGCCGCAATCTGGTGGGTGGTTAAATTCCGTAAAAGTTGTTTTGGGATTATTGGAGTTAGCATTAGCCTTGAAATTTTTGTCAGGAATTGACTTAGCTTACCATTGGGGTATTTTAACAAGAGAAGTTTTTGTTGCAGTTTGGATTGTGGTGTTTTTTATCATAGGTTTTTATTTATTAGGAAAATTGAGGTTTTCGCACGATTCTGAACTTGAAAAATTATCGGTAACACGTTTTATGTTTGCCTTATTTGCTTTCGTATTTGCAGTTTATTTAATACCTGGAATGTGGGGAGCGCCACTGAGATTGATAGATGGTGTAGCTCCTCCAAGAACTCATAGCGAAGATCAATTTAAGTTTGTAAAAGGTGAGGGGCCTTCAGGAGGGCAAAATAGTTCTCCCAATTTCCTAAAGTTTAGAGCTTATATGGAAGAAGTTGGAGACGGTGATTTGTTAGTTTTTCATGATCTAGAAAAAGCAAAGGAATATGCTAGACTCGAAAACAAACCTATTTTATTGGATTTCACAGGATACAACTGCCCTAACTGTAGAAGAACTGAATCAACTGTTTGGTCACATCCAGAAATCGCTCCTTTATTAAAAGACAAGATGGTGATAGCGTCACTTTATGTAGACGATCGTGAAGAATTGCCTAAGAAAGATTGGAAATACTCAAAAGCAATTCAAGGTACAATTAAAACAGTAGGGAATAAATGGTCTGATTATCAAGTAACTCATTACGGTCAATTATCGCAACCATTGTATGTAATGATTAACGAAAAAGGTGAAGATTTGACAGACCCTATAGGTTATGAGCCTTCTATATCTAACTACAAGAATTTCTTGATGAAGGGGTTGAATAAATTCTGAAAAACAGTCACTTAGATTCTATGGAATCAGTCAAGATTAGTTTCAAAAGTCTTAGAATAAAGACTTTTGAAACTAATCTTGACTAGGATTTTTTCACATATTCTGTAATGATGACAATTGTTTGCCCATTAACTTTTCCTTCTATGTAAGTTGGATTATTTATATCCAACGAAATACCTCGAACTGCTGTACCTCTCTTAGCAGTAAAACCACCTCCTTTTACATTTAGATCTTTTATTAAAACAACTGTATCACCTGTTTGAAGTCGAACACCATTGCAATCTTTGTGATAAGGCACCTCTTCTATTTCTTCACCTTCACCAGTTGCTTTCGCCCAATTCAAGGTTTCATCATCTAGATAAAGCATATCCAATAAATCTTGTGGCCACCCCTCATTTTTAAGACGTTGTAACATTCTCCATGCTTGAACTTGAACTGCAGGAATTTCACTCCACATACTATCATTTAAACATCTCCAATGGTTTGGATCACATTTTTCAGGAGTTTCAATTTGTTCTTTGCATGTAGAGCAAATATAGATTGATTGATTGATTGACCCGTCCGAAGGAGCGACTTCAAAAATGGATAAATCATGGGTTGCTCCACATAATTCGCACTTGGAATCACTTCTTTGTTCTAAATCTTTTTCTAAACGCATAATTTTTGTTGTTGGATATAATTCCGACAAATGTAGAATTTAACTAGTTTCAAATAGCACCGGGGAGTAACATTTTTGAAATATGTATATTTGGTAAAAAATAGTTGGTATGAGTTTTATTTCTTTAGCTAAAAATGGTAGAAAGGGTGCTAAATATTATGTTTGGACTTTGTTACTGATTTTTACCACAACGATAGGAGTTGGACAACTACCCTATTATTTTGGATTGTGGGCTGCAGGAATTGAGTTTTCAAAAGTCTTTGAGGTTTCAATGCAAGATGCAATTGCTATTTTAGGAAGTAATTTATTTTTCACTTTAGAACTCATTCCGTTTTGTTTGCTATTAGGAGTATTACTTTTTTCATTGAAAAAAATTCATGGGCGCCCACTAAATACAGTATTTACGATTCGAGAATATTTTGATTGGAAACGTTTTTTCTTCCTATTTGTTCTTTGGTTTCTTATACTAGCCACGCAGCTAGTTTTCAGTTATTGGACGGGAGCCAAGATTGAGTGGAATGCAAACAAAGAAACCTTTTTAATGCTTTGTGGAATTTCATTGTTTATCCTTCCACTTCAAGTTCTCTTCGAAGAAGTATTGTTTCGTTCCTATATTTTACAAGGTTTAGCATTAAGCTTTAAGCGGCCATTGTGGTCGATAATTCTATCTGGAACATTGTTTGGTTTGTTGCATGCTGCAAATCCAGAGGTGGATGTATTAGGCAATGAGATTTTGATGTATTATATTGTAACAGGTCTATTTTTGGGTGTCCTCACAGTAATGGACGACGGGCTAGAATTAAGTTTAGGCTTTCATACAGCCAATAATATTTTTGGGGCTCTCATAGTAACAACAGATTGGCAAGTATTTAAAACAGATGCATTAATGATAGATAACTCTCCACCTGTAATTGGTTGGGATATGTATGTTACTTTGTTTGGAGTTTTTCCATTGGTGTTATTGTTGTTATCAAAAAAATATAAATGGAATTCTTTTTCTAAATTAATTATTAAGCAATAATTTTTGATAAATTGATAGAAGTATGATTAGTATGTTAGAGCTAGAAGGGATTAGTAAATCTTTTTTTCAAAAAATGGCTGTTGATGATGTGTCGCTTAATTTGTATGAAGGTGAGGTATTTGGTTTGTTAGGACCTAATGGTGCGGGTAAAACGACGTTAATTCGTATCATCAATAGAATTATTACCCAGGAAAAAGGTACGGTCAAGTACAAAGGTGAATTAATGAAAGGCAAACATCTTGCTTCGATTGGTTATTTACCTGAGGAAAGAGGGTTGTATAAAACCATGACCGTATTTGATCATGCAATGTTTTTAGGAAGATTGCGAAGAATGTCCCGTTCGGAAGTTGTTACAAGTTTAACCTATTGGTTAGAAAAGTTTGAGATTGAAAATTGGAAGAATAAACGTATTGAGGAACTTTCAAAAGGAATGGCTCAAAAAGTTCAATTTATATGTTCTGTTATTCATAATCCTGATTTATTAATACTTGATGAACCGTTTAGTGGATTTGATCCAGTAAACGTAGAGTTAATCCAGACGGAGTTGATGAACATGAAGTCAAAAGGAAAAACTATTTTGCTTTCAAGTCATAACATGAAAAGTGTTGAGGAAATTTGTGATCGCGTTGCTTTGATACATCAATCTAAAAAAATTGTTGAAGGGAATGTTACCGAATTGAGGAAGTCTAGAAAAGATGGAAGTTATGCATTGAGATTTAGAGGTTCAATATTAGCTTTAGTGAATGGACTTTGGACTGGGTTTGAGTTAATCGATAAAGAAGAGATAGGAAAAGATTATTTTGTTGCTTATATTTCTTTAAGAGAGGGGTATTCATTTCATGATTTATTAAAAGTTGCCATTCAAACTGTAGAAATTGAAGCAGCATGGGAGGTTTTACCTAGCATGCAGAAAATTTTCATAGATTTAGTGACGGATAAATCTTTAAGTTGTTAGAATAAAATAGCTAAAATATACTATTGAAAAAAGTTTAGAAAATGAAAATAAGTTGGTTGGTTGCGTTAAGAGAATTAGCAGAAAGAATAAAAACGCGTTCATTTATTACAATGGCGATTATTGGTCCTGTATTTGTTTTGTTAATTGCCTATTTGTTGTTTGTAGTTGGGGAGAAAAATAAGCCAAGTTGGAAAGTTTTAATTGTCGATCCAACTCAAATAATGGAAAATAAAATTTTATCGAACACTTCTGGTTCAATTAAATATGATTTTATCAATTCTTATGTGCAGTTGAAAGACTTTGAAAATGGAACAAGGTATCAAAAATACGATGCTTTATTAGAGGTCAATGAGAAAGTGTTGTCTAACAAAGTTGGATATTTATTTTACAGAGAAAAGCCATCGCTTTCATTTGCGACAAGTGTTCAATTTCATTTGGAAAGAAGATTGGAAGAAATTTTGATAAAAAGGTTTACGAAGATGACAATCAAAGAATTTAGAAGAATTAAACAGCCGATTAGTTTGGGATTTAGAAATATTTACGATCCTAAAAATGAGTCTTTTAATTTGAGTGGCTGGGTAGGTTTTTTCTTTGGTGGAGTTATTTTGTTTTTTATTCTTTTGTTTGGGATGACTATTTTAAGAAGTATTTCAACTGAAAAATCAAACCGCATAGTGGAAGTACTATTAGCATCTGTGAAACCACGTCAATTGATGTTAGGAAAGATTACAGGAATCGGATTGGCAGCATTAATCCAATTTTTAATTTGGGTGATTATCATTGCATTAGGTTTGATGATTATGAGAGAAACCTTGTTTCAAGATATGATGGATGCTTCCAATTGGAATTTCTCACAAATGACTCAACAAGTAAAACATCAAACAATTTCAGAACGATTGATGCATATGAATAACTACAATGATTTTGTTGAATTAGTATTTGAAAGAATTAAATATGGAAATATGTTGTTTTATTTTATGCTTTTTTTCTGTGCAGGCTATTTATTTTACGGTACTTTTTTCGCGGCGCTTGGTGCAACATCAGGGTCTGAAAACGATGGTCAGCAATTTGTTATTCCAATTGTAATTGTTTTAGTTATTGCGCTTTGGGCAGGTTATTATGTGTTGTTAAATCCAGAAAGTAGTTTAGTTTATTGGTTCTCATTTATTCCGTTTACAGCTCCGATGGTTTCGATGGTTCGTTTAGCGCAAGGATATAATTCTGGAGAGGGATATCAGTTATTTTTATCGTTCTTTTTATTAGTTTTATCCTCATTATTTATGCTGCGAATTGCAGGTAGGTTGTATACCAATGGTATATTACAATTTGGACATCGTTTAAAATTGGCTCAGTTTATTAAATGGATTCAAAATGGGTAAGAAAAGAATAGGTGTAATTGATTTAGGTACGAATACCTTTAATTTGCTTATTGCTGATGTTTCTGCTGAAGAAATTGAAGTTGTACATTCAGAAAAAGATGGTGTTGCATTAGGCATGGGGGGATTGAATGATGGAGTTTTACGTAAAGATGCAATTTTACGAGCGCT
>CALPOI020000154.1 GCA_943325145.2 Candidatus Planktophila lacus
ATGTAGTTCCGAAAATTGGATGTTCATAGCGATCTTTAGCAAAATGAATTCCACCACCATAAACAACTAATTCGTTTCTTTCTGGATGTTTCGCTACAACTGGACAAGCAACAGCTACTGCAATTTCATCGAGGGTGTTAGAGGAAATGTTATTTTGAGTCAAATCATAAAACACAAAGTTTCCAGGTCTGATTTCATCTACAGCCGTAAAATCTTCAGCAACACTACAGGTAGGTGTGTCACCGGTTGAAAGTATTAAATTTGGGTAGCTCGTTTGATAGGTAGCTTTTAGATTTTTTAAAATCTCGATACTGTCGGTATGAATTTTTAAAATTTGTTCTTCAGTTTTGCATCCGTAACTATGTCCTGCATGACCAAGAAAACCAATGAAATTTAATTTTGAATCTTTGGCTCCTGCTAAGATGAGATCGATTAGTTCTGTGTTTTCAGGTGCTACTCCAGTACGATGGTAACCAATATCTATTTTAATAAAGAAATGAACTGGTTGCGATAAATGATTTTTTAAGAAAAGAAGTGTGTCAACAGATTCAATTAAAAGGTTCAATTGAATTTTTGAAGCCAGTTCATTTATTGTATCAATTTCCAAAATGTTTACGGGAAAAGCAACTGTAATATCGTTCCATTCAGATGAAAAGTAAGTCGCCATTTCTAGAGAGGAAACAGTGATTTTTGTTACACCAACTTCCTTGAACCATCTTCCAATTTCTAAAGATTGATGTGTTTTAAAGTGCGGTCTGAATAAAACGTTATTTCTTTTGGCTTTGTTGGCCATTTTTTGAATGTTACGTTTGCATCTTTCTTCGTCAAGAAATAGTAGTGGTGTGGTGATCTTCATTCTTTAAGTTTTAGTATTTTTTATCGTGTAAATACCCATTCTTTATCAGTAGATTGATTTTCGTCAAATCGATATCCATCTAAATCATAGTTTTTTAATGCTTCTGAATTTTGTAGGTTATTTTTTAAAATATAGTTTGCCATTTGACCTCTAGCATGTTTTGCATACATCATAACGATTTTGTAGGTTCCATTTTTGAATTCTTTAAAAACTGGTGTAATGGTCTTTGCGGTGAGTTGATCAAATTGTATAACTTTAGAATATTCATTGGAAGCAAGATTCACTATGAATTCTTTTTCCTCTTTTTCAAGGTGTTTTGTGATTTTATCTCCCCAAAATCGATAGAGATTAGGTGTTTTCTCGTTGACTTTTAATTTAGTTCCCATTTCTAATCGGTAGGGAGCGATGAGGTCCAATGGTTTCAATATCCCATACAGGCCCGACAATATTCTTAATTGATCTTGAGCTCTTTCAATTTCTACTTCGTTAAAACTTGAAAAAGACAATCCTTTGTAGGCCTCCCCATTAAAAATGTATGCACAAGGTTGATTGTTTTGAGTGATTTCAGTGGAAATTTCCCATTTCTTAAATCGATCTACATTTAAGTCGGCAAGATCCAATGAAATATGCATCAAATCTTGAATTTTTTTTGAATTTAATTTTTGAAGTTGTTTAATAAGTTGCTTGCTTTCTTTTTGAAATACAAAATTTGAAACAAAAGGACTTTCAATAGTTGATTTGTAATCAAGAGATTTTGCAGGAGATAAAAGAATTTTCATTTCAAAGAGTAGCGATTAATAACAGAATGAAATTAACTCAAAATAAGTAAGTTCTAGATATTTATTAAATAATAATTTGAGAATCAATTGCTTTGATACTTCTGATTTCTGGCGCGATGATTTTTAGCGACTCCTCTAAACCACCTTTAAGAGTCATTGCACTCATTGAACAATCTCCACAAGCACCTGTTAATCTAACAAATAAATCAAAATCATCCGTCAATTCAACCAACTCCATGTCTCCACCGTCAGCATGTAAAAACGGACGTAATTGTTCAATGGAATCATTAACAATGCTAATCAATTCTTCTTTATTTCGTGCCATTATTTTTTTCTTTTTAAATTTTCAAGTTCGCGTAAAATGTTTTTGGTAAGTTCATCGAATGCTATGGAACTTGGAGTATTGTCTTGAAAAACTGCTGGTCTACCAACATCTCCAGCTTCACGCACGCTTTGTACAAGAGGAATATGCCCCAAGAAAGGAACATTCATTCCATCAGCAAGATTTTTCGCTCCATCTCTACCAAATATAAAGTATTTGTTTTCTGGTAATTCAGCTGGTGTAAACCATGCCATGTTTTCAATGATTCCAATAACAGGAACGTTAATGTTATCTAATTTAAACATGTTCACCCCTTTACGTGCATCGGCAAGGGCAATTTCTTGAGGTGTACTAACAACTACTGCACCATCTAAAGGAACTGTTTGAACCAAAGAAAGATGAATATCGCCTGTACCTGGAGGTAAGTCAATCAATAAAAAATCCAATTCTCCCCAATGGGTATCAGTAAACATTTGAGTCAGCGCTTTTGCTGCCATTGGACCTCTCCAAACTACTGCATTGTCTTGTTCGGTAAAAAAACCGATGGACAATAGTTTTACGCCTAAATTTTCAACAGGACAGATCATCGGTTTCCCATCAATGTCTTGCATCAAAGGTCGTTCACCAACTACATCAAACATCGTTGGAATAGATGGCCCGTAGATATCAGCATCTACAATCCCCACTTTGTAACCTGCTTTTGTAAGTCCACCAGCCAAATTCGCAGTAACTGTTGATTTTCCAACACCTCCTTTTCCGGATGCAACTGCGATGATGTATTTTATGTCTGGTAGAATTCTTCTTCTCGCAATTTCACTTTCAGCAGGTATTGCTTTAATCTGAGTTGTAAAAGTGAGTGAAGAATCAATTTTGTCTTTTAAATTGAATTCCACCAATTCTTGTAAACGTTTTCTTGCATGCAATGCAGGATTGGAAGTATAGATTGAGAGGGAAATATGGTTTCCATTAATTTCAATTTCTTCAACTAAATTGGCAGAAACTAAGTCTTTTTTTAAATCTGGTTCAATAACGTTAGATAATACGTTCAACACTGATTCTCTTGTGATTTCCATAGCGGTTTAATGTTCTCTAATTGATTGAAATGAAGCTTGTAGTAATTCAATAATTTTTTTCGGAACACCTTCATCCGAGCTTTTGAAGGTGTAGACAATCCCTTTGATTTTTTTCATGAAGAAAATATGGTAGGTAATATGTTCTTTGCCAACATCCTTAGGGGCATTTTTGCTGCCGTTTACATTCAATTTTCGTTCGTAGACTAATAAATCTGAAGAGTTTTTTAGATAGTTGATGTCGTAAAAATGAATAGACTTAATTTTTTCTTTTTCAGCTTCTAAAATTTGTTCATCATCGCCCCAATCATCGATTCTGAATTTAAAATTCGGACCTTGCTGAACTTCCCATTTAAAGTCACCTTCTTCATGTTCCACTTGTGTTTGAGTAGATGCGCCAATACTTGAAGTCTCGTCAGGAAGCATTATTGTTGCAGGAATGGAATGTTTATCCAGCGAAAAAGCTTTAAATTCATAGAGCAAATCGATTTCTTTTTGCTTGGGTGGAGTGGAACAATTCGTTACAATAAGAGCAACAAAGCAACACGCAAAAAGTAAATTTAATCTTTTCATTAATCGAACGTAATTTTGTGCAAATATAAGGAATGACAACCTATTAAAGCAATAGAATCAATTAATTTGAATTTTGTTTCTTTTTTAAACAATATTCTCTATTCATTGTTTAACAGAAATCATGGGAGAATATAAGATCAAAGATTTAGAACAACTTACAGGTGTAAAAGCACATACTTTGAGAATATGGGAAAAACGCTATGGTATTATTGCACCACAACGAACCACCACTGCAATTCGAACCTATTCAGACGAAGATTTAAGACGCTTGCTTTGCATTTCGATTTTAAATAAAAGCGGATACAAAATATCACGCATTGCAGATATGTCCATCGACAAAATAAATGATCTTGTCGACGATTTAAATATGGGTTCGGATGCTACCCTTTATTTTGAAAAACTTCTGTATGCTTTGGTTGAGTTTGATGAAAATTTATTTCAATCAACCATAAATCAATTGATAGCTGAGTTTGGTGTTCCTCGCACATTTACGGAGTTTTTTATCCCTTTTTTAAATAGAATAGGGGTTATGTGGGTGACTGGATCAATTAATCCCGCACAAGAACATTTTATCACGAATTTAATTCGTCAAAAATTAATTGCTGAAATAAATTTACTCGAAGTTCCTAAAATGTCGAATGGTGTAGTTATATTATTTCTACCAGAGTCTGAATGGCATGAATTAGGGCTATTATTTTACCATTATGTACTAAGAAACAAAGGGATGTATACGGTTTATTTAGGTCAATCATTGCCTTATGATTCATTGATTGAAACCATTCATAAATTCGAGCCAATTGCATTAGTAACTTCTGTTTTATCTCATTACGAAGACAAAGCTTTAATAAATTATTTTCAACAAATAAAAGAAAAATTCCCTGAGTTACCGCTCTTTGCTGGTGGCTATCAAATTGATCAACAAATTGATAAATTATCATCTTTTGTGATTCGAATTCAATCTATTGAAACTTTAGATCAAATAGAAATACAAGCTTAATTGGTACTTACTTATTTCTCTTTTCATTCTACATTGATAAAAAAACTATTTTTGTTTTTTTAATTGATCACTTTTTTTGATAAAATAGTGTGTAAATTAAATGCAGATTGGTTAGAATTTTATTAATTATCTCACAAAAATGAACGTAAAATTAAATCTTGTTTTCGCGTGTTTAATGTTGACAACACTTAGTTTTTCACAAGTTAAAACTAAAAAAGAATTATCTTTAAAAGATGCTGTTTTACAGCAGTATAGAGGTTTGGCGCCAACTAAAATGCTTGGGTTTTCATTTATTCCAAATACAACTGAGTATGCTTATTTTGATAAATATACTACACTTATTAAAGGTGATATTAAGAGTGGTAAAATAGATACATTGTTAAAAATAAATGTATTGAATGAAAAGTTGGGGACGCAATTGGGATATTTTTCAGGGTTTTCGTGGAAAAATAAAGAGCAATTTTATGTAAACGATGGACATAATTATTACCTGTTTGATTTAGTAAGCGCTTCTGGAAAAAAGTTATTTGAATTGGAGGATAAAGCGGAGAATGTTCTAATTGCAAATTCTTATAGTTCAATTGCTTATACTATCGGTAACAATATTGAAGTGCTAAAAAATGGAAGTGTTACTAAAATTACTGATTACAGTGATAAGAACATAGTTTCTGGTCAATCCATTGCCCGAAATGAATTTGGAATTTCAAAAGGAATGTTTTGGTCCAATGATGAAAATTTTTTGGCGTTTTATCAAAAAGACGAATCAGAAGTAGCAGATTATCCTTTGTTAGACATTGAATCAACACCGGGTGAGTTGGTAAACCTCAAGTACCCAATGGCTGGTTTTAAATCAGAAAAACCTAAAGGTGGAATTCATAATTTTTTAACTGGTAAAACTGTTTATATTTCCCCTAAAAGAAAAGTAGACGATTATTTAACAAATCTAGCTTGGACACCTGATAATAAATATGTTGTAATTGCGGAGTTGAACCGCGAACAGAATCATTGTTGGTTGAATGTGTTCGATGCGTCAACAGGGGAGTTTGTACGTTCGTTATTTGATGAGCAAAATTCGAAATGGGTAGAACCAGAAAACCCAGTTTTTTTTCCATCCAAAAAGTCTAATAATTTTGTTTGGATTTCACAAAGAGATGGTTTTAACAATCTATATTATTACGATTGGGAATCTGGAAAAGTCATACGACAACTGACAAACAATCAGTTTGTAGCTAAAAATATTGTGGGTTCAATTTTAAAGAATTCTGAAATAGTGTTTACCGCTACAGGTTCAAGTCCTTTAGATTTAAAGTATTTCGC